>CAVHKC010000218.1:0-2861 GCA_963636455.1 Ruthenibacterium lactatiformans | reverse complement strand
GAACGGTGCACAGATTGACCTTTCTTCCGTAACGGTAAGTGCTTCGGGAACCACGCTTGACGAGGGAAGCTACACGATAAGCCAAAGCCCGAATTACAAGGATACGGGCCGTACGCTTGTTACAATAAAAATAAACGAGCCGACAAACAAAAACTACAGCATAACTTACACAACCGTTCATGCTTATGAGGCAATCCGGGACTATGGAAAGAGTCTCTTAAATTCCGTTGCTTATGAAACAGGAAATGACGAGATTTCAGAAGGCTTCGCAGATGACGGCGGAAGCATAACGGACAAGTTCGTTATGTCAGACCTTGACGAATCAACCGATGCCAAGAAGTTTATCTATGCAGAGCAAAGGCACTATATCGATATTCTCATGGATCAATATGCGGGCCTTACAAAGCAGGTAAGGAGTGAATCAGACACAGAATATGGAAAAGAAGCCTATATAAACAAGGGCGGTTCATATTCCTACAAGATAAGAGTCGGAAACAACAAGATTGACCGCTCGAAGAACCTTATCTTTTTTGATTCTATAGAAAACTACTATCAGACGGCAGATCAGACAACGCAGACAATGCCATCTGACTGGAAAGGAACTTTAACGGATATCGACCTTTCTGTCTTAAGGCAGAGCGGTGCAGAGCCTGTGGTTTACCTTTCGGCAGTAAGTTCGCTCAATGTGGCAGCACACCATGACTTATCAGAAAAGGATTCAAGCGGAAATAATATCTGGCTTAAGCAAAGTGCATTTGTCGCAAAATACGGAAGCATCGGAAAAGCAACTGCCATTGCGGTTGACGCAAGCAAGAAGACGGATGGAACAGACTTCATCCTTGAAGCAGGTAAAGCCGTAAGAATAACGCTTTATATGAAAGCACCGCAAGTCGACACATCAGGTGTTGTTGACCCTGCGGCATATAACAACGCATTCCTTTCGCTTGGAAGAATAACAGGAGAGGGCGAGAACCAGGAAATTACGGCAGACTTTGTGCGCCATGACTATACAACGGTTCGCTATCGCATAAGCGGTGCAGTTAACCTTAAGAAGGTTGATAAAACTGACACAGAAAACACCATAAAGGGTGCAAAATATTTCCTTAGAGGAACTTCCGACTACGGAACTGAATATAACCAAGCAAGAACGTCCGGGGCTGACGGAAGCTTCAGTTTTACGGAAATTGAAAAGGGAAGCTACGAGCTTGTGGAAACCTCATGCCCGAACGATTGGCTTCTTGACACAAATGTCTACAATCTAACAATCGGAACAGACGGACAGGCCACAATCGAAGGTCTTGAAAAGGATGAAGACGGACGCTTCCTTGTTAAGGATTCGCCGAGAATCCATGCTGATTTAAAATTCAAAAAGATTGACAGCATTGACACATCCAAAGGCTTAAACGGAGTGCAGTTTGTGCTTACGGGAACCTCGGATTACGGAACAGACATCTTCATGCAGTCAGAATCTTCCGGAATGAACGGTTCCGTGGAAGCCGGAAATGTTTCTTTTGAAAATGTGGAGCTTGGAACCTACAAGCTTTCAGAAACTTTGACGAAGGAAGGCTATATCCTAAGCAAAACCGAATGGACGGTCAAGGTCGATGAAAGGGGCGTTGCCGTGCTTAAGGATTCGGAAGGCGAAGAAATCACCAAGGGCACGGACGGAATCTACTGCATAGAAAACGAACCGCTCCATTCAATCCGCTTTGTGAAGACTTCGACTTATGGCGACAATATCACGCTTGAAGGTGCCGAATTTTCACTCACGGGTGTTTCAGATTACGGAACTAACACCAATGCCGGCGGAATATCAAACTCAGACGGAATCGTGGTTATTGAAGGATTAGAGCCCGGAACATATCAGCTTAAAGAAACAAAAGCACCGGAAGATCACGAGCTTAACACGACTGCCTACAAAGTAACCGTAAGCAAGGATGGAAGCTTTGAAATAGAAGGCCTTGGAACGACTAAGATTGGTGCGGCAACACTTTATGACTTTAAAGACGTAAAGAGCAAAGGGACAATCAAGCTTACCAAAGTTTGGAAGGATGATTCCACAAACAGTGAAAGAACAGTCCCCGATATGACGATTTCCACCACGAAGCCTTCCAAAAACCCAAACGGATATACAATTACATTCGATGCTAACGGCGGAAGCTTTACGATTGACGGCAAATCTTCGATAACAAATGATATTGTATATTCGGGAACAACGAAATTAAGCGGAACATATTACACGCCGACAAGCACTTCGGGAACCTTTGCAGGCTGGTATACAGCTGCATCAGACGGAACAGAAGATACAAATGTAAACAAAGAGTCAGGTGCAATCACAAATGCTTTGACGGAAGATATAACGCTTTATGCGCAGTATAATGCTTCCATTATAAAATATGCTGTTTCGGTCTACGGAATCGAGGCGGATGATATTTATGACGGCGTTGACTCTTCCACAGGGAAAACAAAAACAGTAACGGGCGGTCTAACCTTCGGGCCGGCATGGGGCAGTAATTATGTTTCGAAATCCAAATCACACACGCCAACCGGAAATACATCCTCGAACCATGCGCACAGATGCATTCATAATGACAGCTGGTCGGAGATAATTGCAAACAATAAGCTGGATCCTTATATCTATGAGCAATGTATTAAAGAAGGCTGCACGAAGAGTATTGAGCTTTCCAAGAACAAAACGACATCAATACTTAACGAGAGCTTCACGGCAACGATAAACGGCGACGGTCCGAGCACGCTTTATTATGAGCTTATGCAAAATAACGATAATAGTAACCTTAAATGGAACCTGACTCTTTCAACCGATGGAGGCTGGGCTAATTCGAATATCCGGGCAATGTTAA
>CAVHKC010000217.1:0-2870 GCA_963636455.1 Ruthenibacterium lactatiformans | reverse complement strand
GTGTGAGCAGAAAGTGAGCAGGAGAGAAAATTGCAAAAAAATCGCTTGGGATTTCCCAAGCGATTTTTGATACAAGGATTTGTTCCTTGATTTCAGTTAAATATTATTTTTACTTCGCATAATCTGTTACTCTTGATTCGCGGATAATATTTACCTTGATTTGTCCCGGATATTCGAGTTCGTCTTCAATTTGTTTAACGATATCTCTTCCCATGATTACCATGTCGGCATCATCAACTTTCTCCGGTACAACCATAACTCTGACCTCTCTTCCGGCCTGAATAGCAAAAGATTTTTCGACACCCTTATGTTCATTACAGATGTCTTCCAACTGTTTAAGTCTGTTTGTGTAAGTATCCAGATTCTCTCTTCTTGCGCCCGGTCTGGCTGCCGATATCGCATCCGCCGCCTGCACAATGCACGCAATAAGTGTTTCCGGCTCCACGTCGCCGTGATGAGCGGCAACTGCATTAATAATTGTGGCTGACTCTTTGTACTTTCTGCAAAGGTCCACGCCAATCTGAATGTGAGAACCCTCGATTTCATGGTCAATGGCTTTTCCAATGTCGTGTAAAAGCCCAGCCCTTTTTGCAAGTCTTACATCGCATCCAACTTCGCCTGCAATCAATCCTGAAAGCACAGCAACCTCGATTGAATGCTTGAGTGCATTCTGTCCGTAGCTTGTCCTGTATTTCATCTTTCCGAGAAGCCTTACAAGCTCGGGATGAATTCCGTGAACGCCCACTTCAAGGACAGCGGCTTCGCCCTCTTCTTTTATAATCTTTTCGACTTCTTTTTGGGCTTTTTCCACGGTTTCTTCGATTCTTGCCGGATGAATTCGTCCGTCAATAATGAGCTTTTCAAGAGCAAGCCTTGCGACTTCTCTTCTTACCGGGTCAAAGCCTGATAAAATAACTGCCTCGGGGGTATCGTCAATAATAAGATCAACCCCGGTGATTGTTTCGAGTGCTCTGATATTTCGGCCCTCGCGTCCTATAATGCGACCCTTCATCTCATCATTGGGCAGCTGGACAACCGAAATGGTTGATTCCGACACATGGTCGGCGGCGGAACGCTGAATAGCAGAAACAATATATTCCTTCGCCTTTTTATCAGCTTCCTCCTTTGCGTGGATTTCCTCTTCCTTAATCATTTTGGCAGCATCAATCTTGATTTCTTCTTCAAGACTTTGCAGCAACAGTTCTTTTGCTTGTTCGGAGGTGAGTCCAGAGATTCTTTCCAATTCTTTCTTCCGTTGTTCCGTTACCGTGGCAAGTTCTTCTTTTTGTTTGTTGAGTTCGGCCTCTTTTGCATTCAGCTCATTCTGGAATCTGTCCATCTGATTGCTTCTTTTGTCGAGTGCTTCCTCTTTTTGAAGAACACGCTTTTCGTATTTTTGTAATTCGCTTCTTCTTTCCTTGGTTTCTCTGTCCAAATCGTTCTTAACTTTGATCGATTCTTCCTTGACTTCCAAGAGAGCTTCCTTTTTTTTACTTTCCGCTGTCTTCAATGCTTCATCGATAATAGCTCTCGCTTTCTCTTCCGCACTTCCGATTTTTTCTTCATAAATCTTCTTATTATGATTCTTTGACAAAAACCAAAAAATTATAGCTCCAATAATAAAGGCGATTACCGCAACAACTATACATAACCATGTTGGCATAATAGAATTGTGCACCTCCTTATTAAGTTTTCATTGTACAAATACAATCAAGTAATTCTAATCTTTTTTTTTTCCTATGTCAATGTTGTGCTGGGAGTTGACCGCGTAAATTTTTTCTCGGGTTTTAGGGCAGCAATGCCAACAACTTAAGCATTATTAGCATTGACTCCACAGAAATCAAATAGAATATTTGGGGCAAAAGACCTTGCGCTGATAAGAAAATTCAGGACGAGGAGCAGACCTTCCCTTAATGATGGGTACAGGTTGTTTCAGACATAGCAATATAAGCTGCCGACAAATATCGAGAGCCTTTTCTGCAAACAGCAGTATAGCAGACAGTCGATATTTGAAGTAACCGATCATCAGATTCACATTAGCTCTGTATTGATAATTACAGGCAGCTTTGCTTGATGACAGTTTCCTGTTCACTGTTGCCGACATGGCAGCAATACAGTTTAATATGAACATCATGGCATTATACTCCTGCAAAACAGCAATGGGGGAACGCCCTGCAAATTTCTCTAACAGTGAGATCTCAGCATTTGTTTTATTCTCAGGCGAATGATTTCTGGGCAGAAATATATCCTTATTCTCTTTTGTTTTGTCGAGTCGGAGTTCCGAACCGTCTATAGCAAGAATACGATAACCTTTATAGCACTTGATTTTGTCTTTTCTAAGCACCATATCTCTTGTCATGAGAAACAGTTCTTTGAACGCATCAGGCAAAATATTCTTACGAGCTTTAAAAAATGCTTGCTTTATAACAAAATCTGTATCCATATTCAAAACATGCAGGAAGAAATCATCAGCGCATATTATCCATTCGGCAAACGCGGCCGCCCTCCGAGAGGAATCGAAACCATGCTGCGTATGTACCTTATGCAGAATTGGTTCAACCTGTCAGATGCCGGCATTGAGGATGCGATATATAACAGCTATGCAATGAGAAGTTTTATGCATATAGACTTTTTGAACGAACAGGTTCCTGATGCAACAACCCTGCTCAAGTTTCGCCACCTGCTTGAAGCACACGACATCGGGAAGAAGATATTTGCCGACGTTAATGAGCGTCTTAAAAAAGCGGGGCTTATAATGCACGGCGGCACTATCGTGGATGCAACTATTATCGCAGTGCCGAAGTTCAACAAAAAATGAAACCGGCAGCCTTATCCGTCCCGATGACGAAGTCATCTACGGTGATTCTGGT
>CAVHKC010000216.1:0-2908 GCA_963636455.1 Ruthenibacterium lactatiformans | reverse complement strand
ATACTATATACTGACTACAGTAATATTTCAACTAATTTCGGCTAATTTTCTTAATAGCCGAAATTAGTTGAAGTGTTACTGTATGGTTTTTTCAAGCTATTACGCTATCCTCATGAAATTTTTTATGAGCTTCATGAACACCTTTTAATTTTTCCGAATGTTTTAATTTTTTTTCAATATAACTTCAATATTTTTTTTGCAAAATAACAACATCAAAAGCGGATATGCCGCCGATTTGAAGGAGGATGTTATGGCTGTTCAAACTGTTTTTAAAAGATATGAACTGAAATATATGCTTACAAAAGCTCAGAAAGAAATCATCACCGCCGCAATGGCGCCATATATGAAGCTTGATAAATTCGGAAGAACCACAATCCGCAATATCTACTGCGACACAGACAGCTACCTTTTGATAAGACGGTCTATCGAAAAGCCGGCATATAAAGAAAAGCTGCGCATCCGAAGCTATGGCAAGGCAAGCCCCGACAGCACTGTTTTTCTTGAGCTTAAAAAGAAATATGACCATGTAGTCTACAAAAGAAGGCTCTTCCTTCCGGAAGCCGAGGCAATGGACTGGATCTCGGGGGAAAAGCCGTGCAGCCTGCACACGCAGATATCCGAAGAAGTGGATTATTTTCTTGACCATTACAAGACACTTCACCCTGCGGTTTTCCTTTCTTATGAGCGGGAAGCGTTTTATTCAAAGGACGGCTCGGATTTTCGCGTTACCTTTGATGACAATATTCTTTGCAGGCAGGACGACCTCTCTTTGGAGTCGGATGTATACGGAACTCCGATTCTGCCCGAAGAAAATGTTCTGATGGAAATCAAGTGCTCCGGCGGAATCCCGCTTTGGATGACAAGGGTTTTGTCCGAAGAACACATATACAAGACCTCGTTTTCCAAGTACGGGGCAGCCTATAAATCAATGATTTTTCCGCAGCTTTGCGCTGCTTGCGAATAACAGAAAGGATGCTTTAAAATGCTCGACAATTTATTCAAAGGATTATTTGATTCGGATCTTACATCCACAATCTCTGTCACGGATTTTCTCCTCTGTCTGGGATTTTCTTTGGCACTCGGCCTGATTATGGCGCTTGCCTATATGTACCGCACAAAATATACCAAGAGCTTCGTTGTTACTTTGGCACTCCTGCCTGCCGTTGTCTGCGTTGTTATCATGCTTGTGAACGGAAATATCGGAGCCGGTGTTGCAGTTGCGGGCGCATTCAGCCTTGTGCGCTTCAGAAGCGTTCCGGGAAGCGCAAGAGAAATCTGCACACTGTTTTTGGCGATGGGCGCCGGCTTGATTGCAGGCATGGGATATCTCGGCTTTGCCGTGCTTTTCACTCTTATTATGTGCATCATATTCCTTTTGTACAGCCACCTGAATTTCGGTGCAAAAAAGAGTGCGGATAAATTCAAGACACTTGCGGTTGTCATCCCTGAAGATTTGGATTATACGGGCATATTCGATGATATTTTTGAGGAATATACCGTTTCTCACGACCTTATCAAGGTGAAGAGCACCAACATGGGCAGCATGTTCAAGCTCAAATATAATATTGTCCTCAAAGACTCTTCACGAGAAAAAGAAATGATCGACAAAATTCGCTGCCGAAACGGCAATCTGGAAATTTCCGTTTCAAGGCAGGAAACAGGAAGTTCGGAATTGTAGTTTTTAAGAAACTGTTTGCGTGATTCCTAAACTGACTGGCCAATTTCAATTCGTTTATCTGTTACAGAAATATTAAATCGGAGTTGTTTAAAATTAAGTTATATTTACAGAAATTAATAATAATTATCAGATTTTATAAAAACGCTTTATATTAAAGCATTTTTATTTTTCTATCATTTGTTAAGAAATTAACAAAGAGTGATCCCCGCTGCATATATAAGTGAGGGTAAAAAACACTCGGCGGCGTACCCAAAAATATAGGCAGGCTGAAAAAACAGCAGAAAGGCGAAATAACAGCAATGAACGAAAACGAAAATTTGAGAACATGGGAAGATGAAGTGGACGAATTTATCGAGTTTCTTAAAGAACACGGCGATTTCTTTGATAACATGGAGACAGAAATTATCCCGGAACGAGCCGAAAAAGTCGAAAGGGATATGGAGGCTCTTAAAGAATTTGTGGACGGAGAGAATTTAACATTTGAAACCCTATTCGGAGAGCCGTTTAAGAACAATGCCTCCATTATTATAAAGGGCGACAGTCTGGTAATTACCGACCCTAAAGCGTTTGTCAAAATAACAAACAATATTTACGGAAATATTTGTTTTTACGAAGACGAGGACGGAAAAACCACACTGGGAATCAGCTGCCTCGGTGTCTACAAGATATTAACTGAAGGACATGAAAACAAATATCTTGAAGATGAGGAAGAAATATTTAATGACCGACTTGAAAACAAGATAATTCTCCAAAATGAAAACATCCAAAACAGACTTTTGTATACTTTTGATCTGCTGACTATCAAGCTGCAGGAGGCAGGAATAGAAGAAGACCTTCCCATGGAATTCCTCACACTTGCAATGACAATGGACGACATAATTGAAGACCTTCCCGGGCTTTTCGGCACAGAAATAGATGTGGATATAATAGATGATGACAAGATAGGCTTTATAATACGGGAGGTCGATTTGCGCGCAAACGATATTGCAGGAGATTTTGAACTGATGGCGCATTATTCTGACGAAATCCTAATCCAAGCAATTCCGGACGATGAAAACGGAAGAGTTGAGATGGTGTTTGTGGTGGGGATAAACAGGTGACACCGCAAAAAAGAAGCAGCCAAGGCCGTGCGAGCGTATGAAATTATTTCTGTAAAATTGAACAAATGAACTTTGATAGGGTCTCCTGTGATACACTACATTTATAGGAGGCCTTTTATGATGGCAAGAA
>CAVHKC010000215.1:0-2922 GCA_963636455.1 Ruthenibacterium lactatiformans | reverse complement strand
ACCGGATGGGTTGCAAGACACATACCTGTTGTAATGTAAGGGCCTGCGTCCTCAGGCGTGTTTGTTGATGCCGGGATGATTTTTCTTACATCAAAATCCGGATCGTCTGCCTTGTAAACAACTGCCTGGCAGGGTGCCTTTTCATCCTTAACAACGGGCTGAATGGGATTTGCGACACAATCACGCAGTTTGAACGCAATCTTTTCCGGAGTCGTGTCCAGAAGCCTTGCAACTCTTTTTCTGCTTGAAAGCATGCCGATAACAACAGGCCGTCCCGGAAATCCTTCAACATTATTGAAGATCATTGCAGGACCGAGCCTTGTTGGTCTTTTAACGGTTCCGCCCGAACCCACACGACGGTAGATGCCTGCGATTTCAGCTTCCGGGCTCACAAGTTCGTCTGTTTCAATTAATTCCTCCGGGAATTGCTTAAGAAATTCGATAGATGTCCTAAGATCGCAAATTTCATTTGCTTTCATAAAAAACCTCCTAAACATTATACATTTAACACTGTCCGATTCTTTTCCCCAAAAGAAATCCGGTCAAACCAAGTTTTACTGCACGCCATGCTTTTTGTATCCCCCTAAAAAGCATGTAATCGTTTGCTTTTGAGAGAAGCTTAAGTCGTATAGTTGCTATACAGTCAAGTCTTTTTATGCAGTTTCCGCATAAATGAGTTCTTATTCGATTTTTCAGCCGATAGGGCGTTTCAAAAAAAGGCAAAAATCCTTGCCGTTTTTTTTGGATTTTGGCGAATTTTACATATGGAAACGCCCTCACTTTTGGGTTATACTGTCTGCATGTCTAAAACAGCAATCTTGATAATCGGAATAGCGATAATATTGTTCTGTGCCGCACTTACGGTTCTTCTTCTTTATAAGATCGGACTTGCGAATGCGGTCTTCACTTATTGCTTTTCACGAAGCGACAAACAAAAATGGTCCAGGAACTGCTCAAACCGGAACGACCGTGCGCTTCTTCGCATGTGGGATTCGGGTGTTGAATGGGCAGAAGAAAACAAATCCTTTAAAAGCGAAATCGAAACAGTAAGCGGCGGTATAACGCTTTCGGCGCAGTATTTTGATTTCGGGTTTGACAAAGCCGTCATAATCTCACACGGAATGTTCGAATCTTCCATGTATTCTTATTATTATGCTGAAGTGTTCAGGCAGGCCGGCTTCAACTGTCTGCTTCCCGACAGCCGTGCGAACGGATTGAGCGACGGCAGTTTTATGATGGCAGGAAGAAAAGAAAAAAGAGACATTATCGAATGGGCTGCTTTGCTGCACGACCGTTACGGCATAAAAAATATTGTTCTGCACGGAATCGCAATGGGTGCTGCTTCTTCACTTCTTGCCGCTGTCGAAGCCGATTGCCCTTCGTATGTGAAAGGGCTTATCCTTGACGGCTGCTACCCGGAATTTGCAGATTATTTCAAGCGTTTCCTTGACCTTCGGAAATTCGGTTCAAAAAATTACGGAAGTGCAATGAAAAAGCTTTACAGGCGCACAGGTGTTTCGGAAGATTCGATTTCACCGATGAAAATTGCAAAGGATGCAGAGCTTCCCGCACTTTTCATTTCCGGCAAAAAAGACGAACTTGTCCCCGAAGAAGCAAGCCGCACGCTTTTTGAAGAATACGGCACAGGATGCGGAAACAAAAATAAAGAACTGATTCTCCTTGATCACGGAACTTCGGAAAAGCTCAGGTTTGCAGACCCCGAAAAATACGACAAGGCTGTTTTGCAATTTTTGGAAAGTCTGAATCTTTGACAGTCTGAAACTGCAGTGCCTGCATGCTTTCGGGATATGCTTTTTTAGCAAATCAGGTGATTTTTTGCTTAACTGCAAGGAATTTCAAGCATAAACTTATTCACACAGAAAAGGAATTTTTATGAAATATATAAACACATTCAGCGACGGAGACAATATAACAGGCATATATCTTTGCAAACAAAGAAATACTGCCGTCACAAAAAACGGAAAAGAATATGAAAATATCGAGCTTGCCGACAAGACAGGCACGATTCAGGGCAAGATCTGGGATCCTGCAAGCATGGGAATCGGTGATTTTTCGGCATTTGATTATATCGAAATCCACGGAAGGGTTTCGCTTTTCAACAATGCACTTCAAATTTCCGTGGATAAAGCCTTCAAAGCGTCCGATGGAAGCTTTGATGCTGCCGATTATGTTCCCGTTTCGCCCCTCAGCAAAGAGGCTCTTTGGAATAAGGTTCTTCTCTACATAGACAGCGTGAAAACGCCCTGCTACAACGCTTTGCTCAAGAAAATTTTCATCGAGGATGCCGAAATATCAGAAAGCTTCAAAAAACATTCTGCGGCAAAACAGGTCCATCACGGATTTGTTGCCGGGCTTATGCACCACACGGTTATGGTCTGCAATATCTGCCATTTCCTTGCGGTTCAGTATCCTAAGCTCAACCGTGATCTTTTGATAACAGCAGCACTCCTGCATGATATCGGAAAAACCAAAGAACTTTCGGACTTCCCCAAAAATGATTACACGGACGAAGGTCAGCTTGTCGGGCACATAATCATCGGCACGGCAATTATATATGAAAAGTCAAAAGAAATATCCGATTTTCCTGAAATCAAAAAAAATGAGCTTGTTCACTGCATACTTGCCCATCACGGCGAATATGAGTACGGTTCGCCAAAGCTTCCCGCACTTATGGAAGCAATTGCGCTTACCCACGCCGACAACACAGATGCCAAGCTCGAAATAATGAACGAACTGTTTGAGGCAAACGAATCAAAAGCCGAAGAATGGCTCGGATTCAACAAATTTTTGGGGAGCAACATACGAAAAACATCAAAATAATTTCATTTTTTGATGTTCTGCATGCAAAATGAATGACAAGGTTTTAAAAACATTAGAATATGACAAAATCAAGGAAAGACT
>CAVHKC010000214.1:0-2945 GCA_963636455.1 Ruthenibacterium lactatiformans | reverse complement strand
CAAATTGGAATGCCTGCGATACCCAACAGATATATACGCAATTATATATACGTAAAATCAGATTTTTGAAATATATTTCAGACTGCTGTTTGTGTTTTCACCGTCCCAGACCAAAATAAGGTCATTTCTGATATTTAGATTAAATCTTTTGATATGTTCGTCTTCCATATTTGTGGATTCGTCCGTCAAAGCAACACCGTTTCCAAGGATAAGATTGGGCTTGAATGAAAGCTCGTCCGTGATATAGCAGGAGATTTTGGGCACAAATCCGGCATCGGAAGCAAGCATATTAAGAAGCTTCACATAAGAAGGGTCGGTTTCGGGAGAAAATGAAATAAACTGTTCGCAGCGAAGGTCCTTAAAGGAAACAGAATCTTTTTCAAACAATGGATTATTGTCCGGAATAAATACGGAAAGCATGGATTTTTCAAACAAAATCCACTTGCAGCCGAGGCTTTTTATCTCCGGAAGAAGGTGCTTTGAAATCATTATCACATCTCGTGTTCCGTCTTTTAGTTCCTTAAGAAGAGTAGACATGCTCCGAAATTCGATATGCGGCGTTATGCCGAATTTTTCTTTCAGCTGTTTGAATCTGTCAATGGCTTTGGTGTTGTAGATAGAAAGCGAACCGAGCCCTATTTGGAGGCTTCCTTTGCTTCCTTCCTGAAGGTCATGGGCATTGCGCACAGATTCAAGAAAAATCTTTATCATGCGGCTCCATTCGTCATAACATTCTTTGCCCGCCGGCGTAAGCTTAATCTTGTTCTTTTCACGGATGAAAAGGATTATGCCAAGCTCCTGTTCAAGCGACTGGATGGTTTTTGTCACCATCGGCTGTGTGACATTAAGAAAACGCGCCGCAGCGGAAAAGCTTTCGTAATCCACTGCCGCAATGAAAATCTGGAGCTGATTGAGTTTGATGGAAGTAAAGTCTAAATTCTGCATAATTTTATTGTATCCTGTGTAGTATGCAAACACCAAAGCTGTTTGTCCGTAGGAACGCTTTACTTGCCGTAGCAGTCGCTTTCGAGGGTGCAGTATGCGAACGCCAGAACAGTTTGTCTATAGGTGCATCATTCATATGATAGCATATTAAAGTCTGCACTTGCACACACTTTTTTATGCGTCCGATAAGCAGCGGAT
The DNA here is from genome assembly GCA_963636455.1 of Ruthenibacterium lactatiformans. GTDB lineage: Bacteria > Bacillota > Clostridia > Lachnospirales > Lachnospiraceae > RGIG5612. The sequence continues at coordinate 1,802 of CAVHKC010000214.1, read as the reverse complement.
ATATAAGATAAAAGGGCTTTATTTTACGCTTTGAGAGCAGACATAAAAAGCATGAAGGGAACCTTATGGCGAGGTTCCCTTCATAATGAGGATTAATGTGAGGTATACTTTCTGAATTCATCCATGATGATTAGTCTGTTGTACTTACAGTCTTGCTTATCCATGCGTCAAATATAAGACTTTCTATCTCATAACATATGTCGTATGAAGAAGCTTATGCGCTTTCTCGCTGCCGGGCTTGATGAGGAACTCGCTGTAAACCTCTTTTATTGCCGGATCTTCATGAGATTCGCGAACTTCACTTTCATTGTCAATGGTGTAGAGTGCATCGGCACGCTTCTTAGGAACATTTTCGAGGAATCTCGTGCGTGCATTCTGGTGGGGCTGTCCGCCGCCGTTTACGCACCCTCCGGGGCATGCCATGATTTCAACAAACTGATAATCAGCTTCGCTATTCTTGATTCTTGTAAGCAAAGCATTGGCATTTGCAAGACCGGAAGCAATGGCAACTTTAATTTCCTTGCCTGCAACATTGTAGGTGGCTTCCTTGATTCCTGTAAGCCCGCGGACATCGCAAAATTCAAGCTTTTCGGCAGATTTTCCGGTGAGCGTGTGAACGGCAGTACGAAGAGCAGCTTCCATAACGCCGCCTGTCGTTCCGAAAATAACGCCTGCGCCCGAGCCTTCGCCGAACGGAATGTCGTATTTTTCATCCTGCGAATAGAATTCAAACGGAAGATCCGAATCTTTTATCAGTTTTGAAAGTTCGTTTGTCGTAAGAACATAATCAACATCGGGAACACCTGCGCCGCATTCGTCATCTCTTGTGATTTCAAACTTCTTTGCCGTGCAGGGCATAATGCTCACAACCACGATATCTTCTTTGTTGAGGCCTTCTTTTTCGGCAAAATATGATTTGATCATTGCGCCGAACATTGTGTGAGGAGCCTTGCATGAAGAAATATTGGGAAGCATGTCGGGATAGAAATGCTCTGCATATTTAATCCAGCCGGGGCAGCATGATGTAATCAGAGGAAGAACGCCGCCGTTTTGAATTCTGTCGATGAGTTCGGCAGATTCTTCCATGATTGTAAGGTCTGCACTGAACTTGGTGTCGAAGACCTTGTTGAAGCCAAGAGCCTTTAATGCGCCTGCAATTCTTCCCGCAACATTGTTTCCGATATTGAAGCCGAGGTTTTCACCGAGTGCCGTACGAACTGCGGGAGCAACCTGTGCAACAACATATTTCTTCTCATCTGCCAAAGCTTCTTTGACCATATCGATCTGAGGCTTTTCCGTGAGCGCGCCAACGGGGCAGACTGCAACGCACTGTCCGCAGTTTACGCAAGAAGCTGCTGCAAGACCCTTGGGCGAAGAAGGTGCGATAACGGCATCAAGCCCTTCGCCTGTGCATACGATTGCAGATACAGCCTGCATTTTTGCACAGACATTTATGCACCTCTTGCAGCGGATACATTTGTTGTTGTCCCTTATAAGAACAACAGATGACATATCCCACGGCTCAAGTTTTGATTCGGGAAGCTGTGACTGGTTCGTGAAACCGTATTTATGAAGAAGCTCCTGAAGCTCGCAGCTGTCGCAGCGTGCGCAATCGAGGCAGTTTTTGTTGTGTATTGCAAGAATTTTTTCAAGTGCCTTCTTGCGTGCTTCAACTACCATGGGAGATTCCGTGAGAATCTTCATTCCGGGAACAACGCGTGTTGTTGTTGCGTTCACAAGCTTACCATCAGCTTCAACAACGCTCACTCCACTTTCATCCACATCCACAATTCCTTTGAGAT
>CAVHKC010000213.1:561-2990 GCA_963636455.1 Ruthenibacterium lactatiformans | reverse complement strand
TTGATTTTTGCGGTAAACAGTAACTTCCTTACGATTGCCGCATTTGCAGCCTGCATGGTTGTTTTTGTTTTTCCGCTTTTTCTTTTGGGGACGGTTACTCCTTCCCTTGCCAAATATACGGTCGATGACCTTGAAGAAAGCGGCCGCACGGTCGGCACGCTCGGCGCCTTCAACACAATCGGAAGCATCATAGGAACCTTCATTCCGACATTCGTTACAATTCCCGCCGTAGGGACTTCCGTAACCTTCCTTATATTTGCCGCAATTCTCATCATTCTTGCCGTGATATATTTCATAAGTTCCAAAACGGGGCTTAAAAAAGTTGTCGTATCTTCATGCATTTTTATCTTAAGCTGCATATTCGGTTATTCAAACTCGTTTGCATTCTGGGAATCCAATCTTGTGTACGAAGGCGAATCCGTGTACAACTATCTCCAGGTGAAAGAATCCAACTCGCAGATGATTCTTTCCACAAATGTGCTTTTTGGCGTCCAGTCTGTTTACATGAAAAACGGCGGACTTACGGGATATTATTACGATTATGCAATGGCTGCGCCTTTGATGGTTGAAGATAAAGACCCCGCAGACATGGATATGCTGATCCTTGGTATGGGTACGGGAACATATGCAGTTCAATGCAGAAAATACTTTGGCGACATGAACATAGACGGTGTTGAAATCGACGAAAAAATCACGCAGCTTGCAAAAAAATATTTTGCCCTGCCCGATAATGTTAATGTCACAACATATGACGGGCGCGCATATTTGAACGCCGATGAACACAAATATGATGTGATTATGGTTGACGCATATCAGGATATAACCATTCCGTTTCAAATGTCCTCCGTTGAATTTTTCACGCTGGTAAAAGAACATCTGAGCGAAAACGGCGTTATGGTTGTGAATATGAATATGCGGGGAAAAGGTGAAAGCAGCATTAACGACTACCTTTCGGACACGATTTCTTCCGTTTTCGGCACGGTTGTCACGATGGATGTTTCTACAAACACAAACCGCGAGCTGTTTGCTTCCGACAATCCCAACATAGTAAATACGCTTGAGGCCAATACATCTTCTTTGAAAGATGCGTCACTAAAAAAACTTATGCAAAGAGTGTCTGAGGAAATCGTCCCTTATGAAGCGGGCAATCTTATAATGACGGACGACAAAGCTCCCGTTGAGCTTTTGGGAATGCGTGTTATTGATGAGCTTATAAAAGATGAACTCAGTTATTACAAAGAACAGGGACTTAGTGCGATAATCAACGACTTATTTTAAAACAGGCTGATATAAGGCCTCTCATATTTTATCAATTTTAAAGGCGCCGGTTTTTGCCGACGCCTTTTGTTTATCTTTTTATTTTCCTGTTTGCTTATTTTCTTATCAGTTTCAAAAACTGTATTACAACCATCGTGGCAAATGCCAGCCCAACAATAACTCCGTACATCCCGACGGACAGTGCCGTAACTGACAAAAGCGGCTGAACAGGCGGTATCAGAAGAACTATTGCCAAAAATATCACGCCTGCGCCAAATGCACCAAGCAATGCCTTGTTATTCCAAAATTTCTTAGTGAACATTACAGGATGCTTTGATTTGCAGTTGAAGCCGTGGAAAAGTCGGCTTAAGCACAGTGTTGAAAATGCCATTGTCTGGCCTGCGCCTGTTCCTCCGTAATTGAGGCCTATGTAAAATGCGGCTATTGTTGCGGCTGCAATCACCACACCCTCTATTACGACATCCCGAAGAAATACTTTTGTGAGAATTCCTTCATTTCTCGGACGAGGCTTTTCTTTCATGACTTCATCCGAATGCGGTTCCAAGCCCAAAGCTATGGCGGGCAGGGAATCTGTCAGCAGATTTATAAACAAAAGGTGCACTGCCGCAAAGGGCACGGGAAGAGCAAGAAGCGAAGCATAAAGCACAGCTATCAGACCTGCGGTATTGCCCGAAAGCAAAAATTGAATGGCACGCTTGATATTGGCATAGACGTTTCGCCCGTTTTTTACTGCCTTTACGATAGTTGCGAAGTTGTCGTCGGTAAGAACCATACCCGCCGCATCCTTTGCAACTTCTGTTCCTGTTATTCCCATTGCGACACCGATATCCGCCTGCTTGAGTGCGGGGGCGTCATTTACTCCGTCTCCTGTCATTGCAACAAGATTATCTCGCTCCTGCCAAGCTCTTACGATACGGATTTTATGTTCAGGCGACACACGTGCATAAACACTCACCTGCGGCACAAATTCACGCAGTTCTTCGTCGCTCATTTTGTCGATAACGGCACCCTCGACCGCCTTTGTGCCTTCAGTCAAAATGCCTATCTGTCTGGCAATAGCAGAGGCTGTAATCTTGTGATCTCCCGTAATCATAATCGGGCGGATTCCGGCATTTATGCACTCTGCAACCGCCGCCTTTGACTCTTCACGG
>CAVHKC010000213.1:0-551 GCA_963636455.1 Ruthenibacterium lactatiformans | reverse complement strand
CCAGACTGACTGCCGTGCTTTCCACATTTCGCCATGCAAAAGCCAAAACTCTCAAACCTTCATTTGAAAAGTCCTCGTTTGCCTTCTCTATTTCATCTCGTTCTTTTGCCGTAACAAGGCTTCTGTCGAGCAAAACATCCACTGCTCCCTTTGTTACCATCACAAGTCCGTCTTCCGTTTGGTGTATGGTTGACATCATTTTTCGGTCGGAATCAAAAGGAATTTCCGTAAGCCTCGGCCAGTGTTCACGGACAATATCTTCATCGAAACCATATATTTCACCAAGTCTTACGAGTGCCGTTTCTGTCGGATCTCCGATTTCAGTGTCACCATTTACCGTTGCATCATTGCAAAGCAGAGCTGTTCGAAGCAGCGGCCTTTGTGCAAGATCTTCAAAATCCGCATTCGCCGCATCTATTACTCTTCCACCTGCATAAAGCTTCTGAACCGTCATGCGGTTTTGCGTAAGCGTTCCTGTCTTGTCCGAACATATAACAGAAACGCTTCCGAGGCCCTCGACTGCCTGCAGACGGCGGATTATTGCATTTTCC
>CAVHKC010000212.1:0-2999 GCA_963636455.1 Ruthenibacterium lactatiformans | reverse complement strand
TCTTCCGTCAGAACCTGAAGAAGGCCTTGAAGAAGCAGACCTTGCAGAAGTTCTTGAAGATGAATAGCCGCTTGAAGCCCTTGAAGTACTCGAAGAAGCAGGCCTTGATGGTCTGCTGTTTGTGCCGCCTGCCGATGTTCTTGAAGGCCTTGAGGCAGAAGTTTCCGAACCGTATCTGCCTGAGGCTCTTGATGAATATGCATCGCCTGTCCTTGAAGATGTGCGGCTTCTTGAATTGTCAGAAGAACGCATGCTTGCTGAACTTCTGGAATTTAAGCTCGAAGAACGAGCCGCCGAACGGTTGCCTGAAGCATGCTGAGTGCGGCTTTTCGGATCGGATGCCCGGCTTTCGGCTCTTTCTAAGGCTTTTAATGTATCATATCCGGCAGAATCTCCGGAATTATAGTCTCCTTGCATTTTTCTTTCCTTTTTTAATTATTATTTTACTAACCATGCTGTGGGGCATTTACGGGGACCTGTGGGCGAATAAGGATTGTTGATTACTTCGCCTTGGTAATACATCTGTGATGAAGTACCGCCGTCCATCGCACATGCGTTTACCGCACCGTATTCAAGCATTACATAAGCAAGGTCCTTGAATGTTGCGCCCAGTGAGTTTGCCTGACGGCCGTCGATAACCATGAGCAAAACGGAACCGTCCGCACGCTGTCCGATTGCAGTACGGGGGTTTTTGCCTCCGCCGTATGTGGCAGAATCCGGAACTTCATTGACCAGAGCCTCGCCGTCCATTACAAGGAACGGACCTGTTTCATGAACGGTGAAAACAGCATCTCTTACGCCCATTGCTAATGCTTCATCGATGGTGATATTACCCATGAAAAATTTGTTGTCGTTTGTAAATCCGGCAAGATGAAGAGTTTCCCATCTGTTGTCGTTATAAACAACTTCGCCGTTTGATATTATTGCTCCCAAAGGAAGGGCGGTATATGCATAGCTTCCTGCGTCATAGAAGTCACCGCCGTTTACGCCGCCAACAACGCCTTCGTAGCGGCTTGCAATTCCTTCGACGGTTAAGCCGTCAAACTGTCCGAACTCGCTTACAGTGCCCAAGAAAACACGGGAAGGGTCATGGATTATCATAAGCTTGCCCTTGTATGAACCGCCTGTGATGTCTACGATTTCAATGTCATCGGTTGCAGTTTCCGTGTCAACATTGATAAGGTCGGTATTTGACACGGTTCCTTCATCAACTTCCTGCATTTTTGTTTTTTCCATAATGGCATCGACTTCTTCCTGAGAAAGAAACATAGTCGAAAGAAATCCCATTGCACTCGATTCGTTGCATGAAGTAACAAAAAGGGTTTTTGCCGTTTCGGAAGGACCTTTTTCAAGAACAAAGATAACTCCGACACACGCAAGAACGAGAAAAGCCAAAGTCATAACAATAACAAGCACAACTTTTCCGATGCCGGATGCGACACTGCTTTTTTTGCGCTTGTTTGAATTTGACCGAGAACTTGAATTGCTTCGATTTTGATATGCGCTCACTATAAAATCTCCTTAATGTAATACAATAATGTATTTGAAATTCACATAACAGCATATGTGCGGCATAAGCAGGACAGGTCTGAAAAGAACATTTGCCCGCAAACATCAATATGCTGTCAAACAATCCCAGTCATTCTACAATAATTGGTATGTGTTGTAAATATTCAACTTCTGAAATAAATGTGAAAAAAAGCTTATAAATTTGTAGGATTTTATCATGAAAGTGCGGAAATTATTATGGAAAATGAAGAGCGTTCAGGCAATACTTATGTTTTGAAAAAATAATATTGTATATGAACTAAGCAATTGCCTGCATATGACAAAAGATATATACACATTGTGCAAAACGACGGAAATAAAAGTGGAGGGTTGACAATAATGCCGGCGGATGATAGTCTTGTAATGTCTTAGAAAGATCTGTTCAAAAGACCTTTTAATAAAGTCTTTGTTCAAGCCTTTTCAGGCGAAAAACAGCATATTCAAATTATATAGAAGATTTTCTGCTTGTGTGTATCTTATTGGGATGTTAAGCGGCGGAAAAATTAAAATTAAATTAAAGCGGCAGGGGGAAAAGTTCATGTTTTGCAGCATTGCAGGTGCCAATATAGAAGGTATTTCCGCACATAAAATTTGTGTGGAGGCCGATATAAGCGGGGGACTTCCGTGTTTTAACATGGTAGGAATGCTCGCCTCGGAAGTAAAAGAAGCAAAAGAAAGAGTAGAAAGAGCAATCACAAATTCGGGTTTCGACTTTCCTTCAAGGCGAATCACGATAAACATTTCTCCGGCAAATATGCGAAAGCAAGGCACAGGCTTCGACCTTCCGATTGCAGTTGCAATCCTTTGCTGCATGGATCTTATTGATGTAAAAAAAACAAAGGACATGCTTTTTTGCGGTGAATTAAGCCTTGACGGGAGAATAAACAGGGTAAACGGAATTCTTCCGATTGCGCTTGCAGCCAGAAACGAGGGCATTAAAACACTCATCGTGCCCACAGACAACACATTTGAAGGAGCGGTGATAGAAGGAGTTGATGTCTGCGGCGTGAAAAATCTCTATGAACTTATTGACTCACTAAAAAATGACAAGCTTGAAAAGACAGAACATATAGACCTTGAACAAATGCTTAACGATGCATATGCGCAGGATTCAAGCATAAATAATTATAAGGAAGTAAAAGGACAGGACAAGGCAAAAAGGGCAACAATGATTGCGGCAGCGGGGTTTCACAATATTTTATACATCGGTCCTCCGGGCTCGGGAAAAAGCATGCTTGCAAGCAGGATTTCAACAATTTCAGATCGTTTAAGCGTTGAAGAAAGTATTGAAATTTCAAAGATATACAGCGTGACGGGAAAGCTTGACGGCAACTCGCTTGTGCTTAAAAGGCCGTTTCGTGCACCTCACCATTCGGTGACAATGACAGCTCTTGCAGGAGGAGGAAATATTCCGAGGCCGGGTGAAATCACGCTTGCGCATAAGGATGTGC
>CAVHKC010000211.1:0-3016 GCA_963636455.1 Ruthenibacterium lactatiformans | reverse complement strand
TTGCGCATTGATAAATTCGTTTTCGGAAGCAATCCTCCTGACTTCTGTTTTCCTCATTTCTCCAAGCGGAAACAGAGTATGTGCAAGCTGCTTTTGCGTCATTGAATAAAGGACATAGCTTTGGTCTTTTGTTTCGTCCAATGCTTTTTTAAGCACATATTTTTCGCCTTGTTTTTCTATTCTTGCATAATGCCCGGTGACAACATAGCTGCAGCCCAAAATTTCGGCACGCTCTTCAAGCTTCCCGAACTTCAAAAATCTGTTGCAGTCAATGCAAGGATTGGGAGTAAGCCCACGCTCATAGCATTCGATGAACTTGCATATGACTTTTTCTTTGAATTCATCAGTGAAATTGAAAACATAAAAAGGCATTCCGAGCCTGTAGGCAACGCTTCTTGCATCTTCTGCATCTTCAAGCGTGCAGCAGCTTTTCGAATTCGAAACCACAGTATCTTCGTTATCGTAAAGCTTCATTGTGCAGCCTATGCACTCAAAACCTTTGTCTTTTATTATCTTTGCCGCAAGCGAAGAATCCACGCCTCCGCTCATTGCGATAAGTGCTTTTTCCATTTGTGATAGTTTCCTGAATTATTTTATAAAATGACATGGAATCCGAAGTGCATTCGGAGCTTGTCATCAAGCACTATTCTATACTATCAGGCAGTTTGATTTCAAATACTTTCCGATGATTGCCGATGTTTTGAAAAGAGGCGTTTTATGAGCAATCCATAATTTCTACGAAAATAAGCTGTCATAATTCCGTGTCAAAACAGCCGATAAAAGCATTATTTACAACAAATTAAAGGAATTTATGTCATTTTGACCAATGGAATTTGACGCTTTTGTGAAAATTTATGTCATTTTTGACAGTTGACTTTTTTCTGTATCGGCGTAAAATTGCAGACATAAAAGGCAACGGCGTCTTGGAAGTGTATTCCGAGACGCCTGTTTTTATGTTTTGTGCAGAATGAAAATTCAAGAAAATATTTTATGAGGCAATGGGGTCTTGTGTGCAATTTGTTTTATTGCAGATTCCGTGCCTCATTTTTTTAAAATTCGAAACAGCAAAGGCGCTGAATCGAAAAGCCAAAAAGCAGTAACCAACGCAGATTCATGCGTATTATAAAGTAAAAGGAGTGCAATCTTATGAAAACCGTATCAGATTACTTCGGATGTTTGGTATTTGATGACAGAATCATGAAAGCAAAGCTTTCAGCCGACATCTACAGGTCACTTAAGAAAACCATCGATGAAGGTGCAAACCTCGACACTGAAGTTGCAAACGCAGTTGCGGACGCCATGAAGGAGTGGGCGGTCGGACTCGGCGCAACGCACTTCACGCATTGGTTCCAGCCTCTTACAGGAATCACGGCAGAAAAGCATGACAGCTTCATTTCTCCGGCACCTGACGGAAGAGTAATAATGGAATTTTCCGGAAAAGAGCTTTTGCAGGGCGAACCCGATGCTTCATCATTCCCCTCGGGCGGACTTCGTGCCACATTTGAAGCAAGAGGATATACGGCATGGGATCCGACTTCATATGCATTTATCAAAGACAAAACACTTTGCATACCCACGGCATTCTGCTCATACGGCGGAGAAGCATTGGACAAGAAGACGCCGCTGCTTCGTTCCATGGAAGCTTTGAACAAGCAGGCTTTGAGAATCCTTAAGCTGTTCGGAAAAGAAGATGTCAAATGCGTCCGCACATCGGTAGGCCCCGAGCAGGAATATTTCCTTATCGACAAAGATCTCTTCGAGAAGAGAAAAGACCTTGTATACACAGGAAGAACGCTTTTCGGAGCAAAGCCTCCCAAGGGTCAGGAAATGGACGACCATTACTTCGGGGCAATCAAGCCCAGAGTTGCCGAATATATGTCGGATTTGAACGACGAACTTTGGAAATTGGGCGTTCTTGCAAAGACACAGCATAACGAAGTTGCACCGGCTCAGCACGAGCTTGCACCGATTTATACGACAACAAACATTGCAACAGACCACAACCAGCTGACAATGGAAATTATGCAGAAAGTTGCAAAAAGGCACAATCTTGTCTGCCTGCTGCATGAAAAGCCTTTTGCGGGAGTGAACGGAAGCGGCAAGCACAACAACTGGTCAATGGCAACAGATACGGGAGTCAACCTTCTTTCACCGGGAGACACACCGATTGAAAATGCACAGTTCTTATTGTTCTTGTGTGCAGTCATCAAAGCGGTTGACGATTATCAAGACCTTTTGAGACTTTCTGTTGCAACAGCAGGAAACGACCACAGGCTCGGAGCAAACGAGGCACCGCCTGCAGTTGTTTCAATGTTCCTTGGCGATGAGCTTACGGCAATCCTTGATGCGATTGAAAATGACACGCCGTACAACGCACAGGAAAAAACAATCATGAAGCTTGGTGTTCATGTTCTTCCGAGGTTCCCGAGAGATACAACGGACAGAAACCGTACATCACCGTTTGCATTTACGGGAAATAAATTCGAATTCCGTATGCTTGGTTCATCAAACAGCATTTCATGTGCAAACATCATGCTGAATGCGGCAGTTGCCGAATCACTCAAGGTTTATGCAGACAGGCTTGAAGGCTCAAAGGATTTCGAAAACGACCTTCATGCGATGATAAAGAAAACAATCAAAGATCACAAGCGCATCATCTTCAACGGAAACGGCTATGACGATGCATGGATCAAGGAAGCTACGGAAAAGAGAGGACTTTTGAACTTAAGGACAACACCCGATGTTCTTCCTACGATCTTTGAAAAGAAAAATATCGATATGCTGACATCCCACAAGGTTATGTCACTTGCAGAGATTAAGTCACGCTATGAGATTACTTTGGACAACTACTGCAAGACGGTTAATATCGAAGCACAGACAATGGTTGACATGACAAAGAAGGAAATTCTTCCGGCAGTATGTGCATATACAAAAGACTTAGCCGAAGGCGCAGCACTTATCAAGCAGACGGCACTCAAAGCGGCATGCAGATATGAGCAGGAAACAATAGCAAGGC
>CAVHKC010000210.1:0-3064 GCA_963636455.1 Ruthenibacterium lactatiformans | reverse complement strand
TATGTTATATATTGCGAAAAAGTTATTGTTCTTTAAAAAACTTTTGAGGAACTTAACCATTTCTATTAAAACACCTTGATTTAATAAAGTCAACAACTTTTGCCCCCTACCCCTCCTTTTTGTATGGCACTTCACTTCAGCACTTTAGTGCAGTGTGAAATTTGCGATGTGAAATGTGCAGTGTTCAATGTGCAATTAGCAATTAGGAATGTGCAAGGCTCAATGCACTTCGCTTTAAACGGGAAAGCTAAAAATAAACTTTACAGATGAAATGATCACAGAAGATAAACCGGAAAAGTATATGTTTTTTTCGATAAAAACAACATCGCGATGCTGTTTACATCGAAATTATAAGTTGTAAAACCTGGTACATGATTGCTTGATTTTTGGCTTTAATTGACACTTTTTACCAAGAAAAAATATGTAACTACCCTCAAAACGGTCGGCTTTCAAGCTAAAGAAATTTATCTATAAGCCGTCAAATAAGCCGTCATAATCGTATTATTCGAAAGGAGCAAAAAATGGCAAAACGAGGAGAAAACATTTATCACAGGAAGGACGGTCGTTGGGAAGGCCGTTATATTATTGAACGGTCGACTTGCGGAAAGCCGAAATTCAAATCGGTATATGGTGCAAGCTACGGCGAGGTGAAGAATAAATTGATTGTTTCCAAATCTCTTGCTCTTCAAGGTTCAAAGCAGACTGCACCGATTTATAAAGACGAAAAGCTGTCCGATTGGATGGACTATTGGCTTGAAATTTTGGAAAAACCATATATAAAAATCACAACCTATCAGCTGTATAAACGCAATATCGAAAAACATCTGGCGCCTTTGCTGGGCGATATTTCACTTTCTTTGCTTGAAAGAAATCAGATTCAGCATGCGGTTGATTTTTGGGGAGAGATACTTTCTTCATCCACACTGCATACCGTTTGCAGACAGCTGAAGAATATTTTGGATTCAGCTGTTAAAAACAATTTGATTTTAGAATCGCCGTTTGACGAAGATATTCGACTCCCGAAATTCAAGCAGAAAAAACCATTGGTGCTTACAAACACACAGCAAATCAAATTGGAAAATGAGGCGAGCGCCTGCGAAAACTTTGAATTTATGCTTTGTCTTTATACAGGTGTACGAGTTGGAGAATTGTGTGCATTAAGATACGAGGATTTTGATTTTGAAAATAATACGCTTCATATTTGCCATTCCGTAAAACGAATCACTAAAGAAGAAAACGGCAAGCGTTCTTCCGAACTTATCATCGGGAACACAAAAACAGAAAGCTCAAAACGCATGATTCCGATTCCTTTGTTCATTGCTGAGATGTTAATTTTGCGAATGGAAACAAATCATGACGCAAATGAGGATTATATTTTCAAAAACCGCCGCGAAGGTCCTGCTGAACCACGCACTTTGCAGATACGATTTGCAAAGCTTGCACAAAAACTGGAAATTAACGACGCTCATCTGCATACACTGCGGCACACTTTTGCAATGCGTTGTTTGGAGGAAGGCATTGGATATAAGGCTTTGTCTGAAATTTTAGGTCACAGCTCATCAAGAATCACCATGGAACATTATGACAACTGCACATGGGAAAACAAAGAAAAACTGCGCAGCCAAACGCCGATGATATCCTGCAAGGAAATTTTTGCTGATAAAAATCAGCTGACTTAATTATTGATTTTTAAATATGCTGCCGCCTGCATAAAGAAAAAACTCAGTGCCCCTTATGTGGGCTTGTTCATAAATTTATTCATGAATCAGCCGTCATAAAACCGTCAGGCTGATTTTAAAACAGCGCTTAAAAGTGTGGTTTTGAAGAATTTTCGCAATATATAACATATTGCGAATTTTTTCTTGCATTTAATCTTGCGATTGTTATAATGATGGAACGAACTTGCAAAAGTTTCGTTCGAAAAAATGTGGGCAGTTCTGCCCGACTCGAAATTCAATGTGCAATTTTCAATTAGCGGTTGGCAATGTACAATTTGCAAGGTGTAATGTATAGTTGCAATTTTCAGTTAACAATGTGCAGTTGCAATTTGCAATTTGCGGTTAGCGATTAGCAATCTTCAATGTTCAATGAAAAATCATATTCGAATTTGCAAACTGTAAAAATTGGCATTAATGCAGAAATTATAAAATATCAGTTTTTAGGTTCGGGGGTTTTTCAAATGATATACTGTTTTTAAACAGTTTCAGAAGAACCATTCTAAGTACAGCAGTTATCTTAAAACTTGTGTTTTTAAAATCTGGCTATATGTGTGTCATATGATCGCAGTACGGCAACTGATACGCGAATATTTCAATGTGCAATTAGCACTTTTCAATTTGCAATTAGCAATGTGCAGTTGTAATTTGCAATTAGCAGTTAGCAATGTTTAATGTTCAATGAATATTTGTTGTTTTCAGTTAGCAATTAGTCGTTTGCAATGTGCAATGAAAAATCATGTTCGGATTTACAGACTACAAAAATCTGTATCATAAATTTCTCCCTGCGTGTAATAAATCTTGCGGATTTGGAACAACAAGATAGGAACTGGTTTTTAAAGATTTTGACATCACTACTGCTCTTGTTGTTCTTACAGCTCAATCAGCAAAATTGCTTCTTCAGCAACAAGCAATAACTTTTCTTTCCGATTACAAGCAATTCTAACTTAATCATATCTTATCAAGGAGGATTTCTATGGAATCTAAAAAACAACAAAACATCATCAAACACAATCTCAAAGACAGCGTTTTCACCAATCTTTTCAGCCGAAGCGAATATCTGCTTGAGCTTTATAAGACGCTTCACCCGGAAGATTTGGATGTCACGGAGGATGATTTGACGACCGTAACCATCAACAATCTTATTACAAACGATATTTACAATGATCTTGGTTTCACTGTAAGGGGCACTTCAATTCACCTTATCGAAGCTCAAAGCACCTGGACTCCGAATATTGTTTACAGGGAGCTTGAATATGTCGTGAAATCTTACCGCATATATTTGGAAAAAACTGTTCAGAACAAGTATTCGATGACACCGATAAAACTTCCGAGGCCCGAACTTTATG
>CAVHKC010000209.1:0-3071 GCA_963636455.1 Ruthenibacterium lactatiformans | reverse complement strand
CTGCCCAGGAAATCGCACACCTTACGGCACGCCTCCAGCCTTTTATCAGCTCTTTTCTTTTTTCTTCATTCATTTGCGGAACAAAGGTCTTTCCGGCTGTCATGTTTTTCTTGACTTCACCTTTATCTTTCCAAAAACCTGAGGTTATTCCTGCCAGGTATGCCGCACCGAGTGCCGTTATTTCAAGCACCTTAGGCCTGAAAATTTCCGTATTCAAAATCCCTGCCTGAAAATTCATGAGGAAGTTGTTGGCGCATGCACCGCCGTCTGCTTTAAGGCATGTTATTTTCGTCTGCGAATCCGCTTCCATGGCTTCCAAAACATCATAAACCTGATAGGCAATCGATTCAACCGCCGCTCGAATCATGTGGCTTTTGCCAAATCCCCTTGTGATCCCGACAAGCGTTCCTCTTGCTTCCTGATTCCAATAAGGCGCACCCAGTCCCACAAATGCTGGAACAAGATAAGCCCCTTCGGTATCTTCTGCGCATTCTGCATATTTTTCGCATGCGGAAGATTTCTTGATAAATTCCATCTCATCACGAAGCCACTGAACGACCGCGCCTCCGATAAAAATACTTCCTTCGAGCGCATAATCTGCATTTTTGTCAAATCCGCAGGCAATCGTTGTCACCAGTCCGTTTTTTGAAGAAACAATATTTTTCCCTGTATTCATAAGCAGAAAGCAACCCGTTCCGTAGGTGTTCTTTGCCTCGCCTGCTTCAAAGCAGCCCTGCCCGAAAAGTGCCGCCTGCTGATCGCCCGCTGCGGCGCAGATTGGAATTTCCTTCCCGAAAAGCTTGGGGTCCGTGTATCCGAATTTGTATCCAGAAGGATGAACCTCTGGCATCATGGATTCGGGAATTTCAAAATAATCAAGCAGCTTTTTGTCCCATTTTAATTTTTTTATGTCAAAAAGCATTGTTCTTGAAGCATTTGTGTAATCAGTCGCATGTATTTTCCTTCCGGAAAGGTTCCACATAAGCCATGTATCGACTGTTCCGAAAAGCAATTGATTGTTCTTTGCCTTTTCTTTTGCGCCTTTGACATTGTCCAAAATCCACTTTATTTTGGAAGCAGAAAAATATGCATCCGCAATCAAGCCCGTCTGCTTTCTTATGTGATTTCTCAATTCTTTATCAAGAGAATCTATGATATCCGCCGTGCGCCTGCACTGCCAGACAATCGCATTATAGACGGGCCGTCCCGTTTCCTTATCCCAAATGATCGTTGTTTCACGCTGATTTGTTATGCCGACGGCAGATATTTCATCGGCTTGTGCACCGATTTTGGCAACTGCTTCCATCGCAACGCCTATCTGTGACGACCATATATCCATCGGGTCGTGTTCCACCCAGCCCGGCTTTGGGAAAATCTGAGGAAACTCCCGCTGTGCCAATGCCGCAATATGACCTTTTTTGTCAAACAATATACATCTGGAACTTGTTGTTCCCTGATCAAATGTCAAAATATATTTTTCCATAATCAAATCCCGCATCGAAAATGAGTGCTCAAGCCCTTGCAAATAAAATGCCTGCCGCACTTTTTCATTATCAGACTTTAGCTTTCATTATTTTAAGAAGCCAGCAATGATTTCCTGTTCTGCTTCTGCTTCTGTAAGCCCTAATGTCATAAGCTTGATAAGCTGCTCGCCCGCAATTTTTCCGATTGCGGCTTCGTGGATAAGTGCCGCGTCCAAATCGTTTGCCACAATTTCCGGGCTTGCCGAAATTTTTGCATTGTCCATGATTATCGCATCGCATTCCGTGTGTGAGGCACACTTTGTGTTTCCGACAATCTTTGCAGTGAAAGTCTGCGTCGAATCGTCTTTTGCAACAGCCCTTGAAATAAGGTCGCAGGTCGAATCTTCACCGTCCATGCTCACATCGAATTTTGCATCGGCATGCTGCTTTCCGTGCGTCATAAGCTTATCTCTTATGACAAACTTTGCGCTCTTTCCCTTAAGCACGGCTTTCGTATCCCGTACAGTGGAGTCTATGCCCCTTATCTGCGTGGTTTCCATCTCCATAAAGCCGCCCTCTTCAATCTCAACGATTGTTGTCGGATTCATGATATTTTCTCCGACCGCCTGCGGATCGTTTTCTCCGTAATGCTTTTCCACATATTTAACTTTGGCATTTTTGCCCACATAGAAAGTGTGGATGCCGTCATGCCTGCTGCTTTGGTCGCCGCAGTTGTGGATTCCGCAGCCTGCAATAATAACAACATCTGCGCCCTCTCCGATGAAAAAATCATTGTATACCATATCGGAAAGACCCGACTGGCTGATGATTACGGGGATATGCACGCTTTCATTCTTCGTGCCCGGCTTTATTATTATGTCGATTCCCGGTTTGTTCTTTTTCGTTACTATATTAATATTTTCTGTTGTCGCGCGGCTTTCCAATGCTCCGTTTGCTCTGATATTGTAAGCACCTTCCGGCACTGAATGAAGATCGGCAACATTAGCCAGCAAATCTTTTTGAATCTTATCCATCTCATGCCTCCTGCTTATAATATTTGCAGCCTTCCGTTCCTTTCAGAAGTTCGGGAAGTATTGCCTCTTTTTTGCCTTTGTCGGCAATTTTTCCGTCTTTTATGACAACGATTTCATCTGCGATATCCAAGATCCTTTCCTGATGGCTTATGATAACTATCGAGCGTTCCCTGTCTTCTCTCATTTTTTCAAAAACCTTGATGAGATTTGAAAAGCTCCAAAGGTCGATTCCCGCTTCCGGCTCGTCAAGCACGGAAAGCTTTGTGTTTCTTGCAATCAATGTTGCAATTTCGATTCTTTTTATTTCGCCTCCCGAAAGGCTTCCGTCAACATCCCTGTCGATGTAGTCCCTTGCGCAAAGTCCCACTTCCGAAAGATATTGGCACGCCGCACTCACGGTGATGTCCTTGCCTGCCGCAAGCTTGATGAGATCATGTACCTTGATTCCTTTGAAGCGCACCGGCTGCTGGAATGCAAAGCTTATCCCTGCCTTTGCCCTGTCGGTGATTGACATCTGTGTTATATCCCTGCCGTCAAAAAAAATCTGCCCCTCGGTCGGTTTATAGATTCCCAC
>CAVHKC010000208.1:0-3089 GCA_963636455.1 Ruthenibacterium lactatiformans | reverse complement strand
GTCTATCATGTCCGAGCGCAGGTTGTGATTGTAGCCCTTGAACTTCTCTATGAAGGTTGTCTTTTGTCTTAATTCGTTAAGCTGTACCAAACTCATGTTAAGTTCCTCGTGTAGCCTTTGTTTGTCGGTCTGTGCGTCTGTATGTGCCTTTGCTTCCACTTTTGAAGTTCGTTTGCAAAGATGGTCGCCTGATTGTTGTAACGCCCGTATTCTTCGTTTGCGGCGCATATCTGCGCATAAAGATAAGCGATATAAAGCTGCGGCTCGTCAAGCTGTAACTCTTCCGAAGTGTACTTATGCTTTTCAAACTTGTACTCATCATCAAAAAGCAGCAGGAAGTGGGCTATCTCTTCCTCACATGTGTTAAGCCACATGATGAGTTCGTCCTCGTCATACTGGTGCGGATGTAAGCTTTGAAGTTCTTCGAACAGTTTTTCTATGGTCATGGTTTATATCCTCTTGTTTTAACGAACACGGCGCAGCAGGAATGACTGCTTTTAAGCCATCCTTGCTACGCCGTGTCGTAGCGGTTTGTTATCGCCGCGGTTGAAAAATGAAAAAATATTTTATAAGGAGAAACTAAGTCATGCTTAATCTCTTTAATTCAACTTCATGTATTCTCCCTCAAGCCTTGCTATAAGCTGTGCCGTTGCACGGTCTTGCTTGAGAGAATTTTCTATAACATAAGCAACATATCTGGGCACCTTAACTTTAACGCCCCTTTGAATCTTCCAGCACTTTCCGTTTACAAGAACTGTCATATCGTCCTTGTACTTTCCGTTGTCCTTGAAAAGTTCTATTTCGACAATGTCATTTTCTTTCTTTTCTGTCTTTGCTTTTGCTTCTGCCATTTTGTATTCTCCTTTTATAGCAAGCGGTTAGGCGACACCAGAGGTTTTAGTGGGTTTGAAGGGGGTGATATCAATGTTATGAACTTCTGCTCGCAAGAATGCGATGACTGCCGCCTAACCGCTTATTTTTTAGTTTGCGCCTGCTTCGAATGTAGACGCCGTTTCGATTCTTACCATGTACTGCTCAACCAAACGCTCCGCAGTCTTGATTGCTTTCCAGCCGACTGTTGCTCTCTGGTCTAACGGGTCTGTGGTTCCGCCGGAGCCCAGCTGCTTAACGATGTGTGTAAGTCCTCCGCCTGTCACTTCCGTAACGCCGTAAGCCTTAGCACCCAAAATAAGCGTTGAGTACACATCCCTTCCATCTGCGCCGCCTTCGCCGGGCTTGATGTCCGTTCCTGCGGTTGTGGTTGTGGGTGTGCCGTCAAGTGTAATCGTTGCAGCGTTTGCGCTTCCTGCCTGTGCAGATGTTATCTTGAACAGTTCTCCTGCAATGATAACCTGACGCCCGGCAAGCTTTGCAGCCTCTGCCTCACTTACAGCTTCCTGCACGGTTACAGTGCTTCCGGACACCGATTTAATCTTGAGGTTTCCTGCCGCAATAAGCGGGTCTGCGTGGAAGATTTTAGCCTCTGTGGATTCCACAAAACGCACGCCGTGAATCTTTCCGAGCTCGTTGTTGTAGATGTTTTCTGTGTCCACATAGGTGTGAGGGTACTGCCATTCGGGGTCGCTCATAATATCAAAAGCAACATCGGGATGAATAATGCCCACATAGTCACCGTTAATCTTAGGCGCATTCATTACCTTAAGAGCCCTTACAGCAGTCCTGATTGCCTTAACAGTAAGATAATCATTGCCGCTTGCGGCACCGCCTACCAGACTTGCGCGCGATGTCTTTGTGCCTTCGCCGTACTGAACATTCGTTCCGCCGTTCAATACCTCACGAGTGATAGTATCAAGCGTTCTTCCTGCCTGAGAACCGAGCAGTTCAGTTGCCTGAACGATGTTGTTGTCGATTGCTGTAAGCAGAAGGATATCGGAAAGCTCCACATAAGCACCGTACTGATGAACCTCAGATGTAATAACGCCCATGTTAAGCTTTGTGCCGTTCGGTGTTACGCCTTCCTCAAGCGGTGTAAGAGCCTTAGGCAGGCTGTCGTATTTACGAAATTCAATAATCTTGCCGCCGTTCTTGGGGATAGGATGTTTCATGCCGAACTGGTCATGAACAAGCTCAGGCTCTGCAAGGTCGATGAGGTAATCCGAATAATAGGTTTTCATCTCCCCTGTAAGTCCGGTATCCGTTGTTATGTTTGTGTTGTCGAACAAATGTAAGTTTGTTTTAAATAATTTAAATCCCATTTCGTTTAATCTCCTTTGTTTCGATTGCTTCATTGCATTTACTTTGAGGAGATTTCCAATCCGTTAAAAGGTTATCGATTCTCCTCTTGCCGCACGCTTTGCAATTTCTGCCCTCTGCTTTTTGTTAAGCTTTGAAACATCAATATGCGAGCTGATTGCGTTTTGAGAGTTGAGCCCTGCCTCAATAGGTCTGCTGCCGTTTGCCCTGATGTTTTCAACCACACGGCTTTCGGCAGACGCTTGAGTCTTTGTTATCTGGTCGTTCATAAGCTCGTCAAAGTGAAGTATTTTGTAGGCGTGCTCTATGGGAATGTGATTTCCCAAAAGCCGCACAAAGTCTTCGTTTTGAATTTCCTTTTCAAGGTCGAAGTTCGGAAACTTCTGTTTCACGGCTTCCGCCTGAATGTTCCATTCCGCAAGCTGCTTGTTGGCTTTTTCCCTGCCTTCTCTTTCAGCCTGCGCTTCAACGAACGCTTTGTTCTCACGCTTAAGACGATTGAATTCCATGTACTGAGGCACATCCATTCCGGCTTCGTATGCCGCCTGCTGCCAGTAGTCCTCATCACTTTCCAAAGCCTCTTGAAGTGTTTTGGCATCTTCTACTCCGTAGCGTCCCATAAGCATTTCCATGATAGGCTTTGCCTCATCATTCTTCTGCTGCAAGGTCTTAAGCTCTTTGAATCTTCTGTTAATGATTTTCTGAGTATCCGCTTCGTAGAGGTCTTTGTAATCTCCGATGAGCTTTTGGTATTCAGCCCGTCTTGCTTCCTGTGCGTTTGAGGTTATGACTGCTCCGCCCTCATCCGTTGACCCGGCGTCGGTCTTTGTTTCTGTGGCATTTGTTCTGATTGCCGCGCCCGATTGCTGCCCGGC
>CAVHKC010000207.1:0-3091 GCA_963636455.1 Ruthenibacterium lactatiformans | reverse complement strand
ATTCCGAGACGGTAGATGAATTAAGAAGTGCAAAGGTCGAGGGAAAGACATGGCTTTCAAAGCTTGAAGAAAAGGAAAAGGAGCTTACCGGAATAAAGACGCTTCGTGTAAGATACAATTCGGTTTTCGGATATTATATTGAAGTCACAAACTCTTTCAAGGACAAGGTTCCGGAAAGGTATATAAGAAAGCAAACGCTTGTAAATGCAGAAAGATATATAACGGACGAGTTAAAAACACTTGAAGAAAAGATTTTGGGCGCCGAAGAAAAGCTGTTTGCAGCCGAATATAATCTTTTTAATGAAGTAAGAGATAAAATTGCCGAAAATCTTATTCGCATACAAAAATCCGCATCTTCTGTTGCAATAACAGATGCCCTTTGTTCGCTTGCATATGTTGCAGAACAAAACCGCTATGTGCGGCCTTCAGTCAACAAAAAAGGGATTATCGAAATAAAAGACGGCAGGCACCCTGTCGTTGAAAAGGTTCTTGAAGAGGGCAAATTCATCCCCAACGACACATATTCGGACAAGAACGAAAACCGTGTAAGCATCATCACAGGTCCCAATATGGCTGGAAAATCCACATATATGAGGCAGCTTGCGCTGATTGTTCTTATGTTTTCGATAGGAAGTTTCGTGCCTGCTTCGAGTGCGGATATTTGCGTGTGCGACAGGATATTTACCCGTGTGGGTGCATCTGATGATTTGGCCTCGGGGCAGAGCACTTTTATGGTTGAAATGACAGAGGTTTCAAATATTTTAAGAAATGCGACAGGCAATTCCCTTATTATTCTTGATGAGATAGGAAGAGGAACAAGCACGTTTGACGGGCTTTCGATAGCGTGGGCTGTTGTCGAATATATTGCAGACAAAAAGAAATGCGGTGCAAAGACATTTTTTTCCACTCATTATCACGAGCTTACGGAACTGGAAGGAAAGATTGACGGCGTGAAAAATTACTGCATCAGCGTGAAAGAGCAGGGCGACAATATTATATTTTTACGCAAAATCATCAGGGGTGGAGCAGACAAAAGCTACGGAATCCAGGTTGCCGCATTGGCAGGGGTTCCGGAAATCATTACCGAACGTGCAAAGGAAATACTTGCAGAGCTCACTCAAAAAGATATTGCCGCAAAAAACACACAAAGCGAAATATCCTCGGAAATCAGCGGTCAGACAAGCCTTTATGATACGGATGCCTTTGATATTTTTGATGCAAAAGAAAATGCCGTTCTTTCAAAGAACGAAAGTTTTGAAGAAAATAATGCAGCCGAAAAATATAATGATATAATCGGCAAATTAAAAGAGCTGAATGTGAATGCAATCACACCGCTTGATGCGATTAATATTCTTTCGGATTTGAAAAATATGATTTGAGTTTTGAAATTTCAAAGAATGTAAAGATGTTAAAATGATTTTTAAGAATGCATTTTTCAAATGCAATTTGGGAAAATAAAGGCAGTAATATGCAGTTAAATTAAAAATGAGCGAAATAACACTTCTTGACAAAAATACAATAGACAAAATTGCGGCAGGTGAGGTTGTAGAAAGACCGTCATCTGTTGTCAAAGAGCTTTGCGAAAATTCAATCGATGCAAAAGCAACCGCAATTTCGATTGAAATAAAAGACGGCGGAACGAAGCTTATAAGAATCACGGACAACGGAACAGGAATTGAAGAAAGCCAGATAGAAACGGCATTTCTCAGGCATTCCACAAGCAAAATAAAATCGGCAGATGACCTTTCTTTTATCAAGACACTTGGCTTCAGAGGAGAAGCTCTTTCAAGCATTTCGGCTGTTTCAAAGCTTGAACTTTGCACGAAAACAAAAGATTCTCTTACAGGAACGATTTATAAAGCCGAAGGCGGAACGAAGGTTGAAGAAATGCAGGCAGGCCTTCCCGACGGAACGACGATTATTATAAGAGATTTGTTCTACAATACTCCGGCAAGGCTTAAATTTTTAAAGAGCGCACAGACAGAGGCTTCATATATAGCAGATATTATTGAAAAAACTGCGCTTGCTCATCCCGAAATTTCTTTTAAATTTGTAAGCAACAATGTGGTGAAGCTTTTAACTTCGGGAAACGGCTCGCTTAAAGATGTGATTTATGCAATTTACGGAAAATATGTTGCTTCAAACATTTTGGAAGTTAAGGGGCATTACGGCCTTTTTTCGATTGCAGGCTTTGCCGGCAAGCCTGAATTTTCGCGCGGCAACAGAAATTATGAAATTTATTTCATAAATAACCGCTATGTCAAAGATAAAATAATTGCGCAGGCAATAGAAGAAGCCTACAAAGGCTATATGATGAAGGGGTGCTTTCCTTTTACGGTTCTTAATATTTCAATCGAACCGGAACTGATTGATGTCAATGTTCATCCGTCCAAAATGGAAATTCGTTTCTTCGACAACGAAAGGGCTTATGAATCAATAAAAAATATACTTTTGCCCGTGATTTCAAAAAGAGAAAGTATACCGAATGCAGATATTGAATACAAAAAAGCCTTTAAAGCAGAACCTTACTGCGGCACAGCTTATGAGCCTTTTGAAACTTCAAGAGATTCAAAAGAAAATACAGGCACGGCAAATTATATTAATAAAGATGAAGAAGTCGCCAATTCAAATAATGAAAATAAATATTATCAAGAACAAAATAGTGATTTGACAGGCAAATGTGAAATTCCCGATTCATCTAATGGAAGTTTTGTGGCAGAAAGCAAGGCTGTTTACGAAAAAACAGAAACAGAAAAATCTGATTTTCAGCCCGATGAACCGCAAGAATATAAAATTATATCAGAAGAAGTAAAATCGCCTGCCGAAGTTATAAAGACAGGAAAACAAACAGAATTGTTTGAAGACAACTTTCTTTCGGAAAAGGCAAGAAGCAGGCACAAAATTGTCGGTGAGGTTTTTGACACATATTGGATTGTCGAATATGAAGACAAAATGTTTGTGATTGACCAGCATGCGGCGCATGAAAAAGTAATTTACGAAGAAATGCTTGAAAAGATAAAGAATTCAAAGCATTATTCGCAAAAAATCATGCCTGCAATAATTTTAACGCTGAATCAAAGCGAAGAAGAAG
>CAVHKC010000206.1:0-3098 GCA_963636455.1 Ruthenibacterium lactatiformans | reverse complement strand
GATTCCCACAATCAATTTTGCAAGAGTTGATTTTCCTCCCCCATTGGGGCCCGTTATCGCAACAAATTTCCTGTCGTCGATTTTAAGGCTTATATCCCTTATAATCTCTTTATTTTCTTCATGTTCGTTTATAACCTGAAAAGAGACATTCTTCAATTCAAGCATTTTTTTGCCTCCATATTCCGTCTTTCTTTTTTGCTTTCTGAATGTTTTTGATTCGGACTGTGCCCGCTTCAATCCCATTTAAAAAACAATATTTATTTGGCTGTTATTTTGTGCCGTCCGTGTATTATATCATTAAACAAACATTTTTTTAACAAAAAGCTACCGCATAAATGTCACTTTCCCTTTGCCGTCTTTTGATTCAACCCTTGCCCTCGCACCGTTTATCATGACAAACTGCGGACCCTTGTGTCCGATATCCGCATTCATTATTATCGGAACATGAAATTTCGAAAGCTGTTCAAGCAAAACATCTTTGTAAGACGGAAGCAAATTTCCCGAAAAATCCTCTGCTTTGTAGAAAAGCGACCTTCCGAAAACAAATCCCTTGGCATTTTCAAACCAGCCTAAGGTTTTAAGCTTCCACAAGGTTTCCATCATCTGCTCAAAGCCCAAATCAAAACTTTCGAGGAACCATATTATCCCGTCTTCTTTGTATTTTTCGGCAAAATCCAGCGCACCGTCAAACTTTGTGCCTGCAATATTGGAAAGCACATCAAGGCAGCCGCCCAAAAGCCTTCCTTCCATGAAGCCTTCTTCGGCAATCACTTCCCAATTAACTTTTTCATTGCAGTCATATCCTTCAAGGCCGCTGTTTCTTTCGCCGAAACCGTCCTGATATTTTTCGAAGCTTTCCTGCACATTCACCTTGCCTTCAAGAACATTAAGCCCTCTTTCCACACACTCCTGCCACACTTCCATTCCGAAATCGCCGAAGTTTGCGCCGTATACCGTTGCAATATCCGCCTTTGTCGTAAGGTAAAAAAGAAGCGAAGTGTTGTCTGAATAGCCCTGGACCCACTTGGGATTTGCCTTAAAAAGGTCAAGATCAACATATTCAAGCATCTCTGCAAGGAAATCGCCTCCCGATGCCGAATAAATCGCCGAAATGTTTTTTGAAGCTGCAAGCTGGTTAAACTCTCTTGCCTTAACTTCTGCCGATGCACTCCTTCCGAAGGCATCGCCTTCCGAAAAAACATTGTTTGTAAAGAATGTTTCATATCCCCTTTTTTCAAGCTGCTTTACGGCATTTTCAAACCGTGCCTTCCCCTGTTCATCGTTTATGCTGTGGCTTGGAGCAGTAACGCCTATTATGCTTTGGGGTTTTAAAAATTCCGGAAATATCATGTTTTTCACCTCTTGATTATCTAATATCTGTCATTTATTATTTTACATTTTTAACAAAGAAACCCTTTGTGCTTTTTTGATGTAAATAAAATTATGTTTATGCTTACAGCAAGATTTCACGCTCAAGTTCCACGGAATATATTATTTTTTCGCAGACAGGCAGCGAAAGTGCCCTTCCAAGTGCTTCCGCATAGCAATTTATCTGCCCTTCGTAGGTTTGTTTAAACTCAGCCTCTGTTTTTCCTTTGTCCGTTTTATAGTCCACAATCACAATACCTTCTTTTGTTGTGAAATATGCATCTATAACGCCCTGGACAAGCACCATGCCGCCTTCTTTTTCGATGCCCATCATGAATTCCGCTTCTCTTTTTAATTTTCCTTCTTTCAAAGCTTCATTCATGCGCCTTCCTATTTTTGATTTGGCAAAATTATTGATTTTTCCGACATCAATTGCCGCTGCCGTTTCTTTTGTCAGAATGTTCTTTTTTTCAAGCTCTTTTATTTGCTCTGCGGCATCTCTTTCGTAATCAAGCAGTTCGAAAACCTTGTGATATGCCGTTCCTTTTTCTGCCTGTGTGATACCGATATTTTTCATATTTGTTTGATTTTGCTTATTTGCAGATTCCCTGCTTTCGGCATTCAAATCAAAACCTTCTGACCCGCTTTTTATTTTCTTATCCTTCGCCTTATATTCTGTTTTTTCAAGCGATGAAGGCGATATCTTTCCGCTTGTCTTTGTCGCTTTTTCATAAGGATAAACATATTTAAAGGCTTGCTTTAAGTTTGTTATATCCTGCGTGCTTTCTTTCATTTTTTCAAGGTTTGCTTTTAGTTTTTTTCTTTCAAACTGCGCAAGTTCCTGTGTGATTATAATATCAATGTCATCAATGATATTCAGCGTAAAATCGCAATTTATATCATACAAAGGATTCTGCTTAAACCCTGTCGGCATGAATTCGTCTTCACTTTCGACCGAATTGCGGTTCCTCGAAAGCGCTTTCAATATCAGATTCAGATATTTTGTTTCTTTAAAAATCATATATGGCTTCATTTCGGCGCACTTCGTGCCTGTTTCGCTTCTTGATTCTGCCTTTTTCTCTTCAAGATTAGTTCCCGTTCCCGTGATGATAAGCTTTTCCTTTGCTCTTGTCAGCGCAACATACAAAATTCGGATTTCTTCTGCAATCGTGTCGCACCTCTTTTTATGCTCGAGCGCATGCCAAATCAGCGTTTTTTCCGCCCTTCTTGTGTCACAGTCTTTTTTCTTCAAAGCCACACCATAATCTTTGTCGCAAACAAAATCTCCCTTGAAATCGTCCATATTGAAGCTTTTTCCGCATTTTGCAAGAATCACATAAGGAAATTCCAGTCCTTTGCTTGTGTGTATGGTCATGAGCCTTACGGCACCTTCTTCGTTTGCATTCTGCGCCTGTCCGCAGTCAAGCTGCTGTTTTCTTACCTGATCTATATAACGGTTGAATTCAAACAGTGCCGAATATGTGCTTTGCGAAAAAGCAAATACTTTGTTTTTCAAAAGGTCAAGATTTGCCTTTCTGCTTTCGCCTTGCGGCATTGCAATAATCAGGTTGTAAAGGTCGCTTTTTTCCAAAACATATTCAAGCAAATCATAAACGCTCAAATATTTTGCCTTCTTCCTGAAATCAGAAAGCATTTCAAGAAAATCGGCAAGTTTTTCTTTAAGCCTGAAGTCACCCTTGTAATTTTTTGCCGCCTCATAAACCGAAAAC
>CAVHKC010000205.1:407-3103 GCA_963636455.1 Ruthenibacterium lactatiformans | reverse complement strand
GAGACCCTATCAAAGTTCATTTGTTCAATTTTACAGAAATAATTTCATACGCTCTCCGGTTCATGAATCTTTACACCATCTTCTAATGCAGCTTCAATCCATGCTTTTTTTGCATCCAGTGCATTTTCTACCGCACTCTCCACCGTCTTGCCACAAGTAATACAACCGGGCAAATCCGGATAAGAAACTACAAATCCGCCTTCGTCTTTGTCTTCCACAATTTCCATGCGATAGGACATTGCCATATAATCATTCAGCGTCTTCATCATTCTTTGCCTCGCTTTCTACAATCTGCCTTACTATTTCTACATATACTTTCTTGATTGGTTCGTGCTTTGGTATTGTAATCGGCATACACCCTTGCTTTCTAAAAGTGTAATGACTGCTTCCGCTTCTTGGCACACTCATTTCGTATCCGTAGCTTTCCAATACCTTCCGCAGCTCATCAAACCGAAGGTCTTTTGATAAATTGCATATACGCTTTATCAGCTTATCCCACTTTGACATTTGTTATACCTCCCATTCATATTATATGTGGTATCGTATATGGGGTCAAGCATTTGGCAATATCTCCAAAAGAACCACAGCCAATCAAAAGACTGGCTGTGATTTTAGTGATTATAATAATGAGAACCGCATTCAATGATCTCTAATACACCATTGACTATCCGGAAAACAATGCGGTTTTTCTCATCAATACGAACACTCCAAAACCCCGCTAAATTTCCCGAAAGAGCTTCCGGCTTTCCTATACAATTACAGCCGTTTCTATCAATATCCTTTAGAAGTCTGTTGATTTTTTTTAGCGTTTTCTTATCTTGGTTCTGCCAATAGATATACTCTTCCCATGCCTCATCATGCCATATTTTTTTCATTATTCTTCCTCGATAAGCTCGTGTTCGTGCATATTTTTTCCTGCCCGTGAATCATTTATGCGCCTCTCAAGCATAGATATATGCTTATCGCTGTAAAAAGGATCAGCTGAAACTTCAAATGGAATGCGTCTTTCTCTGCCAACCTTTTTTGCAAAGATCGTAAAGGCAGCACTCATAGAAAGTCCAAGTTCTGAACAAACTTGCTCCATTCTTTTTTTATCATCTTCGTCCAGTCTGAAATTTACATTTACTGCTTGTGCCATATTCAACACTCCTTTCCTTTACAATCATAAGCATATGTAACGAAATATGCAAGCATTTTCTTGCAAAAACCACAGCCAATCGAAAGACTGGCTGTGGTTTTAGTGATTACATTGCCGTTTCTATCAATATCCTTTAGAAGTCTGTTGAATTTTTTAGCGTTTTCTTGTCTTGACTCTGCCAATAGATATACTCTTTCCATACCTCATCATGCCTTATTTTTTTCATTATTCTTCCTCGATAAGCTCGTGTTCGTGCATATTTTTTCCTGCCCGTGAATCATTTATGCGCCTCTCAAGCATAGATATATGCTCATCGCTGTAAAAAGGATCGGCTAAAACTTTAAACCATGAACAAATGTTTGCAAAAATATGTTCGCTGTGGTAAAATCCAGACAAGTAAACACAGAGGTTTTTAAATTGAAGTTCAAAAATATTATAAAACTTTTTGAAAGGCGGAATCGGCAATGAAAGACGGAATCAGCAGCAAACAAACAGAAATTCTTGAATATATTAAATCTGAAACTCTTGCAAAGGGCTATCCGCCTACCGTGCGTGATATATGCGAGGCAGTGCATCTTAAGTCTACAGCTTCTGTTCATGCACATCTTAATAAACTCGAGAGCAAAGGATATATAAGGCGTGATCCAAGTAAGCCACGTGCCATTGAAATCATTGATGATGACTTCATGCTTTCAAAACGAGAATTTGCAAATGTTCCGATTGTAGGCTGTGTTGCCGCTGGCGAACCTTTGCTTGCACAGGAAAATATAACCGATTATTTCCCTATTCCGGTTGAATATCTGCCTAATGGACCCGTATTTATGCTGAGCGTTAAAGGCGACAGCATGGTTGATGCCGGAATTCTTGACGGTGATAAAGTCATAGTCAAAGAAGCAAATACTGCCCAAAACAACGACATGGTTGTTGCTCTTGTTGAAGACGGGGCAACCGTAAAAACATTTTTTAAAGAAAACGGCCACATAAGACTTCAGCCGCACAATGACGATTATGATCCGATAATTCTTGACGATGTAACAATACTCGGAAAAGTAATCGGCGTTTTCAGATTTTTTTAAAGAAAAAAAATATACTTTTTCAGGCAAAAAATTGATACAATGGCGAACGAATAAAAAAACAAACAAATAAAAAAATAAGAGGATAATTTATTATGGCAAAAATAGCTGCAATTTGTATCAGTAATGTAAAAGGAATTCAAAAGCATGAGATTCCCTCTGCTCTTCTTACAGAAGACTTTGGAATTGAAGGAGATGCTCATGCAGGAAAATGGCACAGGCAGGTCAGCCTTTTAAGCACCGACAGTGTTGACCGCCTTCAGCAAAAACTTGATTTCAAGCTTGAACACGGCGCATTTGCCGAAAATATTTTAGTCGAAGGCATGAATGTGTGGGAGCTTCCCGTTGGCACAAAAATAAAAATCGGCGATGCTTTGTGCGAAGTCACCCAAATAGGCAAGGAATGCCACAACGACTGCGCCATAAGAAAAGCCGCAGGTGACTGTGTGATGCCGCGTGAAGGAATTTTTGTCAAAGTGCTCTCC
>CAVHKC010000205.1:0-397 GCA_963636455.1 Ruthenibacterium lactatiformans | reverse complement strand
CTGCCGAAATACACAAAGGTGATGAAATTGCCGTATGTAATTAAGACTCCTGCAAACAACTGTAAGAGCCTTTAAGCCAGGTTCATTAAAGCTGGTTTGCTTCGACAAATTTTCCGTCGGTCCAAATTCTTTCAAGGTCGTAAAATAATCTTTGCTCTTGATTGAAAATGTGAATGATAATATCGCCATAATCCATCAAAACCCAGTTTGCACTTTGGTAACCTTCGATGTGCTTGGGCTCGATGCCTTCCTTGCCGAGCATTTCTTCGACATTGTCGGCAAGTGCTTTTACTTGCCTTTCGTTATTTGCACCGGCAATGATGAAATAATCGGCAATAACCGAAATATTGCTTATATCGATAATCTTTATGTCAATAGCTTTTTTTTCATCAAGAAG
>CAVHKC010000204.1:1418-3117 GCA_963636455.1 Ruthenibacterium lactatiformans | reverse complement strand
GTACCTGCGAAGATAACTGCGGGCCACGGAACCTGCTTGATTGCGCTCGGAACATCAAGAACCGGCTTGCCCTTCATGTTTACTATTGAAAGAATAGCAATTGCAAGAATAGCGGGAACAACAACGCCTACATTGTACCAGTATCCCCAAACTCCCGGGAATGCATCCTTAAGGAATGAAGGAAGCAGAATCATGATAACAACACATACGAAGATAACAGCTGCAAATTTTCCTCTTACATCCAGAGGCGGATATTTGTGTTTAAGCTGCTCGATGTCGTAGTTCATGAACTTGTCTGCCTTGGGATGCCAAATTCTTGTGCAAAGCAAAATTATAAGATACATAATTGCTGTTGCGGGAACACCGACTGCAAGCCAATCCGTGTATGAAATCACAATGCCCAACTGGCTTTCTGCAAGACCCATGATAATGTTGGGAACAGCATGAGCGATGGGTGATGTTATCGAATAAACGATATTGCACCACAGTGTGCCCATGAAAATACAGGTGTAGAACTGCTCGCCCTTTTCGATTCCAATTTCTTCGCAGATCTGCTCGGAAATTCCGATGAAGATGATTGCAAGCGACATATTATCCATGAAAAGGCCAAGGATAAGCTGTGCTGCAAAGAACATTGCAAAGAATGCCATCGGGCGGCCCTTAACGAATTTTCTTGTTATAAAGAATATCGCTATCTTGTTGATTACACCTGTTTCCTTTAGACAGACATTCAGCATGAAGTATGTGACGATCGTTATAACAACGAAGTGTCCCATTGAACCTGCCCAAACTTCGTTCGGGGTCATTGCCTGAGTCATTACCAAAAGTCCCAAAGCCAGGATACTTGTCCAGTGTGTGTTTGTGGTAAGCCACAGATACAAGATAGGAACAAGAATTGCTATAACCTTAACTCCCGTGTGCGTAAGGCCGTTGCTTTCCGGAAGCAGAAAATACAGCAAAAGTCCTATGACAAGGGCTATCGCATAATGCATATAATTTTTCTTAAAAGTTGCCATAATATTCCTCTCCTATAAGTTTATCAATTATCCTTTTGCCTTATCAGGAAAGCCAATGCTTGGGGTCAAGCTCCAGGAACTTAGACCTTTCAAAATGCTTCTTCTGCGCAAAAGGCATTGTGCAGTCAAATATGACTTTGCATGAAATACCGTTATCTCTGATCATAGGATTGTAAGCAGGTTCCTGCGTATGATCGAGCGGATGGCATCTCACTCCCGGGATCATAACAGTATCGATATCTCCCTGATATCTTGTGTTAAGCGCCCAAAGAACATCATTGCTGTCGAACGGATCGACATCCTCATCAACCAAGATTACATGCTTAAGCTCGCTGAATGCCGAAAAAGCAAGCAGTGCTGCCTGTCTTTGTCTGCCTTCGTCGCTTGGAATGCTCTTCTTGAACTGAATGACAGCCATGTACTTTCCGCCTCCCGAAGGATGTGCATAAACATTCATAAGTCTTCCGGGCATTGCATTTTCAACCATGTTTATAATACTTGCCTCGGTGGGAAGCCCAGCCATGTGAACATGCTCTTCGGAAGGTCCGATTGTCGTCTGCATGATGGGGTTTTTGCGATGAGTTACGGCTTTAACCTTTATCATCGGAACCATCGGAGCAGGACCTGTCTGACCGGGGAATTCAGGCATTGCCTTTCCCGTACCTGTCGAACGGTCTTCCGGA
>CAVHKC010000204.1:0-1386 GCA_963636455.1 Ruthenibacterium lactatiformans | reverse complement strand
CGCTCGTGCGGCATAAGAAGTCCTTCGATAACATATTCTGCATTTGCTACTGCCTTTTCACCAATCGTAAGGCACTTGCAAAGCTCGACAGGCTTGTTCCTTATTGCGCCTGCGCACGCAAGCTCGTTGTAGCCAAGCGGTGTGGTGGGTGCCTCAAAACCTGACGCAATGTAGATTGCGGGGTCAAGGCCGATGCTAACAGAAATCGGCATCGGTTTGTCCATCTTTTCGTATTTGTCATAAAATGCGCCAAGATGCCTTGCACCGGGCGTAATCCAGATAGACATTTCGTCCTTGCTTTGAAGACATAATCTGTGGATTGTTACATCGGAAATCGTGCCGTCAGGATCGCTTCCTGCGCAAAGTCCCATTGTTACATAAGGACCTGCATCTTCCGGCGTGTTTGTCGGTGCGGGAATAAGTTTTCTGATGTCAAAACCTTCTTCATCGGCATAATGAATAACTTC
The DNA here is from genome assembly GCA_963636455.1 of Ruthenibacterium lactatiformans. Classification (GTDB taxonomy): domain Bacteria; phylum Bacillota; class Clostridia; order Lachnospirales; family Lachnospiraceae; genus RGIG5612. Next base: position 919 of record CAVHKC010000204.1, on the reverse strand, counting down.
CTGACACGGCACCTTATCACCTGTAAAATCAACGGGCTGAATGGGATTTTTCACAGCATCCCTAAGCATAAAGCCGAGTTTTTCGGGTGTGGTATCAAGCAATGCAGCTACTCTTTTTCTGCTTGCAAGCATACCGATTATAACCTTTGCATCGGGATGGCCCAAAACATTGTTGAACATCATAGCAGGACCTATCTTTGTAGGCCTCATGACTGTTCCGCCGGCGCCGACATAGCGGTAAACGCCTGAAATTTCTGCTTTGGGATCAACTTCGACATCAGTTTCGATATACTCGCCGGGCATTGACTTGATAAGTTCGATTGCCGACCGTAAATCATAAACTTTACTCACTTTAATCATTACCTCCTCATTTTTTACTCCTTAAAAAAACATTGCACCTACCTTAAGCAAAAATTTTTCAAGGGAATGTTCTTTTCAGAAACGCTTCTCCCTTAATTTCTGAAACTTTTTGTAATTTTATTATTTTCGGGTCTTCTGTTCATCGTATAAAAAAACAGAGAATAATTTGTATATTTGTTAAAATGTCCAAAGACACGAAAAAAAACAGAAAAAAGAAACGAAAAAAAATTCTTTTCCGTTCCTTTTTGTATTCTTTGCTTTTGTAATTTTTTACAGTTTATATTGACATTTTGAAAGCGCAGGCGGCATTCCGCAAGGCTTTTCTTTTTGTGAAAACTGTTCTGCCCTAATTTTGCGGCATTTTTTCCTCCTGCAGGATGTTTTGGGCATATTGTTTTATCTTATCTATGACGGAATTCATGCCTTGGAATCTGTCTGTGGAAATTTGCTTTTTTATATTGGTTTCTTCGATATATCTTGGATTGTACGCTGCTATTTCTTCGGGCGTTCTTTCGTTTAAAATGCCGACTGCAATCGACAAAATGCCTCTTATTATCAA
>CAVHKC010000203.1:0-3120 GCA_963636455.1 Ruthenibacterium lactatiformans | reverse complement strand
TTATTCATATCGCTGAGTTCTTTTTCTCTGCAATAAAACATAAAAGCACCTCTTTATAAACTTACGAGTTTGTTGTATCCTGATTTTTTTAAAATGTCAAGAGAATCTGCTGCCGGTGAGATTTCGGGAAACTCGCATGAAATTTAACGATAAAAACACCCGACTGCATTTTGCAAGCCGGATGTTTTTAAAATGTTTAGGAATACATATTATAAGGGGCTGTTTAAATGGCTCCATACAAGCTCGGCAAGTGCCTTCACACTTTCAGTGGCCGCAAGCTTTGCAGGGTCGGGTTTTATTCCGAACTCCTTTTGAACCGCAAAAAGAAGCAGAACTTTTTTTGCCGATTCGGAAGTTGCATGGTCACAAGGCGTTGCCTGGTCGAGCTGCTTTATCATGTCCTTGTCAAGCTTCATCGTCTTTTCAAGGCTTAAAAGCGCAAGCTTTCTTATATCGTCTTCTGCCATATCCTTTTCAGGGTCAAGCATGAATTTATATGCAATGAACTTTTTTAAATGCTCATAAACAAACTCGACCGATGGATTGGATTCGCTTCTAACAATTAAGGCTTCGTTTGAAGCATTGCTCTTTGCTTTTTCCAGTATGGATGCAACTAATTTTTTTCTTTCTTCAACAGTCATAATCTAATAATATCAAACTCTTACAACTTCAAGGCCCAAGCATTCTCCGAGCATTTCAAGCTGCTTTGAAAAATCGCCGTAAACCAAAGGAAGATGATTTCCGAAGTAGCACTGCTCTTTGAAGAATTTCTCCTGATCCTTAACTCTGAAAACAACATAACCGTTGCAGTTGTTAAGGTCATAGTCACCGCCGCCAACGATTTCGCCTGTTCCGACGAAAAGCTTTTTGCAGTCGGGTGAAATACGGCAAAGCGTGATGGGCTGTCCTTTGTCCTTCTTGAAGTCATAACGAAGAACCGCACCGAATCCCTGGTCATAAGCAAAGTGTCTGATTGCATATTCGCATGTGGGATTGTCGCAGTCGATTCCGCATTTAAGCTTGCGGTTAGGTGTCGAATGCGATGTATGATAAAGATTTGTAAGGTCCTTAACATCGGCAATGTCATCAATATTGAAGCGGCGCATAGGTCTTAATGTGCCGTTTTCATAAACCAGCGGGTTTGTATTTCCCATAAACGGAGGCATTCCCGTAAGTGTTGTGAGGATGAGCATTGTAAGAACGCCGTCAATATCATATTCACAAGCCGAAGGAATTCCCTGCTCGTTCAAAAGCGAGTGAGTCAGGCAGAAAGTAAACTTCATTCCGTTTATACGGCGTGTCGAACATGTGTCGGGGCAAGGAACCGTAAATCCGCAGCAGTCATGCAAATCAAGGAGCTTCTTAACTTCTTTGTATGCGATGCATGAATTTACAAGATATTCACGGTCGATTTCAACTTCTGCAGCCTTTGACATAAGCTCGTCTGCAATCTTTTCTGCTTCTTTGATCTCTTCCGGTGTAATGTTCGGTGTGTTCATACGGCCGGGGGTCGTGTAGTTTCCGCCTTCGGGAAGGGGTGACATATAGTCTAAAAGCTCATGCAGGTTCAGGAATCTGAATGTTGTGCCGAATGTATTTGTTACTTCGTCAAGCGAAATGAATGTGTCGTTTCCGCTCTTGGATACTGTTGAATCAAATCTTACGCCGCAAAGAATGTTTGCAAGCTTAAGTGCCTTCCTTACACGAAGAACGCGCATCTGATCTGCGATTCCTTCCCATGTAAGATGAGGATAAATTTCCAATCCGCGGTTCTTTACTGCTGCCGTTACAGCCGTCAAGTCACAGCATGTAAGAGGGTCTTGGATAATAGGCTTTTTCGTGCGCTGAGCAAGTTCGATAACAAGTCCGCTTCTTGCGATACCGCCCGAAATCATAAATACATCGATTTTGTCAAGATTTTCCGTCATTGCATCAAATGCAGCTTCCGGGATAACCCAGTCATCGTGGCAGCCAAGATACAAAGGCTCAAGAAGATTTACAACATCGCCGGGAAGATTGTCTTCGATGGCTTTGAAAAACTGAGTCTTCAGTTCCTGTGCCAAAACAACTTCGTATTCGGGTGCAAGTGCATCGCCTTTTGCAAAACGGCACGGTCCTTCATAATAGTACTGGTGCTCAAGACCCAAGAATACGGGTTTAACATTAACTTTTACATCAAGTCCTCTACGTATCATTTTCTTCTCCTTTATGAAATAAAAATGTAAAAAAGTTTATGCCCAAATTATATGTAAAAAAATGCCCCGCTTTCATCGGAGCATTTTACAAATATGATTTTTGGCGCTTTGTGATTTCTTACATCTTCCGATTTTTTCTGCGAAAAATTCGGAAAATATGCTATTTATAGACCGTGCTTAGGTTGATCATATCCTGCATATGTGTCTTTTTCATCAATAAACCAAGCATCAGTTTTATGCATGTTTCCTGATTGGAAAGCGAAACATCCAATATGATTTCGATTCTTTCTATATGATATAAAATCGTATTTCTGTGCATATGAAGCATATTACATACTTCTGTCGCTTTTTTGCCGGAAAACAGATAAGCTTCCAAGGTTTTTACAAGTTCCGTGCCGTGTTCCCTGTCATAATTTTCAAGCTGTTCCAAAGCGGTGACCGTGAAGCTGTTTGCAAAAAGGCCCGGAGAAGTATTTACGCCCTTTGCAACCATAAGTGTCAGAAACGATTCTTCAAAATCAAATATCGAAATGGGGTTTGTCTGTATAGATGAAATTCCCCTTACGGCATGTGCGCCGTATTCAATTGCACAGCCTGCCTGCTCAAGTGCTTCGGGAAGCTGCCAAAGCGTTTCGAAAACATTGCTCATCCCCACAATACACGGATTTTCTTTAAGATAAACATTAAGCAAAGCTTCCATTTTTTCTTTGACATCAATATGCTTCTGATTTTCCTTAAGCTGCTGAATGACCGCGATATTGCGGCTTACTGTCAGAACATACGCATTTGAAGTATAGGTGGAAAGCGTAAGAACAAGGCTTTCCAAAGGCACATTAAAATGATCGTGAAAATGTATCATGAAAAAGACATATTTGCTGTGGAAAGGAATAGATGCATATTGTGCCCTTCTTGCCGCTTCGTCTAT
>CAVHKC010000202.1:0-3126 GCA_963636455.1 Ruthenibacterium lactatiformans | reverse complement strand
GTTGAGTCCAATATAGAAGAGCTTCAATATAAAAAAATAAATAAATACAGGAGAAGAACTATGTTTCCAAAATATGATGAAATTTGCCCCGAGGGGGCTTTGGAACTGGAATTTGAAATTTCGGACACGGAAGTTTATGAAAACGGCAGTTTTAAGCTTATCGATGCCGCAAGGAGAATGGAATGTGCAACGCAGAAGCACCTGGCTCTTTTTGATATTGATAAGCCTCAGCTTAGCGCCGCAGGCAAATCGTGGGTTATTTCATGGAGCGAGATCAATGTAAAAAGGCTTCCCAAAGCGGGTGAAAAGATTTTTTTGAGAATATGGCCATGCAAAAACAAGACAATGATGTATTCGAGAAAATATGCTTTCTTTGATTCGAACAAGGAAGCCATAATTTCCGCATCGTCGCTTTTTATTCTCATGGACCAAACCACCAGAAAGATGACAGCAATGCCTGAGGGCGTGAAGCCTGTTCCGATTGTTGAGGTGGCTGATGAGCCCGGATATCCCAAGATGACTGTAAAACAGCCGTTTGATCCCGAAAAAGAAATAAAGAAGGTCGTAACCGCAGATGAAATAGATTCAAACGGGCATTTGAACAACGCTTATTATATTGGCTGGAGCGAAGACCTTTTTCGTGAATGCAAAGACGAAAAGCAAGAAATCAAAAAGCTTTGGATACAATATACAAAAGAGCTGAAAGAAGGGCAGGAAGTCACTCTCAAATATGATGCGAAAAACGGAGTGTTTTTTGTCCGCGGAATATCGGATGGCGCAGAAAGCTTTATGGCACTTATTGAGTTTTAGCTGATATTTGCAATCAAATTTATCGCATACAGCGGCAGATTGACAAGCCATTCTTCTTTTTTATAGTCCGCCATCGATGTGCGGACAGATACTTCAGGAGAGAATTTTTCGTGATAAGTCTTGAGGCTCTTGGCTCTGAGATTTACTTCTGCCTTTACTTCCACAGGAATGACCAGTTTACCTGTATCAGCAACAAAGTCAATCTCGCAGGAGCCTCTGTCGTTGGTGTAGTAATAAACACCCAAATCCGAAAGGGTCTTTAACTGCTGGCAAACATACTGTTCAGTCAGAGCACCTTTGAATTCAACAAAAAGATCATTGCCGTCAAGCAAGGTGTGCTGGTGCAGTCCGGCCATGCAGCCGAGAAGACCAACATCTGCCATAAACAGCTTAAAGGCCTTCAAATCCTCATATGCCTTCAAGGGGATACCTGCTGCATTAACACGGCTGACCTTATGAACAAGCCCGCAGTCACAAAGCCACATAATTGCGGTTTCGTAGTCTTTTGCACGAGCACCCTTGCGAACAAGACCGTAGACAAATTTCTTGTTTTCTTTTGCCAACTGAGAGGGAATACTGTTCCATACCATACGCAGCCTCGGAACGATTTCATTGGGAGCGTGTTTGGAAAAATCCTGTTCATAAGCCGCAAGAATACGTTTTTGAATTTCACGCACTTCGTTAAAGTCTTTATTTTCTGCGAAGGTTTGAACTGCTTCGGGCATTCCGCCGACGAAATAATAGTGCTTCAAAGCATCAATATATGTCTGCTTGAAGCTTGTAATCATCTGAAAGTCACCTTTATCAAGCAATTCGGCAAAACGTTCTTTGCCTGTTGCCATTAAAAATTCCTTGAAAGAAAGGGGATACAATTTTAAAAAATCCACTTTGCCAACGGGGAAGGATGTGCCTTGATGCAAAGCGATACCGAGCAAAGAACCGGCGCATATAATATGGTATTGCGGGGCATTTTCATAGAAATATTTTAGAGATGTCAGCGCTTTTGGGACTTCCTGCACTTCATCGAAAATCAGCAAAGAATTTCCGGGTTCAATTTTACGTCCGGCATACAGTTCCAAGCCTATAATCAAACGCTCTGTATCCAGATCAGAAGCAAACAGCCCTGCCATTTGGGTATTAGAATCAAAATTGATATATACGGTATCGGCATACGCCTGCCTGCCAAACTCTTTCATAAGCCATGTCTTACCGACCTGACGAGCCCCTTCAATAATCAATGGCTTGCGGTGTTTGCTCTCTTTCCACTTTAACAGATTTTCGATAGCAATTCGGTACATATAAGTTCCTCCGTCAGTATAATGCAAGCATAGTATAACATAAAATTACAAAAATTGCGACGAGTTTTGCGACGATAACCACACTTTTTACAACGAAAAAGAATATCGGCTTTGCTGCAATGTCGAAAAGTGCTACAATTTAAGGCGAATTATTTCAGCTCGCAAAGACAAGGAAGCTGCACTCAAAATCGGAGGAAAACGGACATGGACAAAACGCATGAGAAATCAGCGAATGCGATTATAAAAAGAAGCCCGGACACATTAATCCGCAGCTCTGCGGCAGAATATTTAACCTTTGTTGCTTCTGCAGGCGGAGGCGATGCCAGTTTCGAAATCCGCTATGAAGATGAGAACATCTGGCTGACGCAAAAGATGATGGCGGCACTGTATGATGTGTCTGTTGCCAAAAATTATTTGAACAAAGAAGAAATGAATTATTTGGAGCGACTTTGACCGATTCCTTATCCAGGAGGAACCTTGGTTATATGAAATCTGAACTTTCAGCCTCTACAGAATAGCTGCGCAGTGAGCAGAAAATTAAATCGGACGCATTACCGTCTGTTGATGCGAGTTAAAAATGAAACAACTGGACAGTTTTACTCAGATGAAGCGGCAAAAATTCCAGTAGAAGGAAACACAGGCAGACACATAATTATATCTGAACAAGGAGTTAGGAACATGGACAAAATGCGCATGGAATCGGTTGATATTACCGCACAGAATATAGAAAAAATCGGGACATTGTTCCCAAACTGCATTACCGAAATGCTGGACGAGGAAAAGAGTACGCCGGAGCAAAAGGTATACAAAAAGGGAATCAATTTTGAACTGCTGAAACAGATGCTCTCATCAGATGTGGTGGACGGCGATGAAGCATATGAGTTTACCTGGGTGGGAAAAAAGGCGGCTATTGTGGAGGCAAACAAGCCCATCTGCAAGACACTGCGCCCGTGCAAGGAAGAGAGTGTCAACTGGGATACAACGGAGAATCTCTATATTGAGGGCGACAATCTTGAAG
>CAVHKC010000201.1:0-3152 GCA_963636455.1 Ruthenibacterium lactatiformans | reverse complement strand
AGAATGTTCTGTTCTTTAAGATAATCATAAATAAAATACATATATTCATTATATTCATCATCAAGCTCAGAAACCACGGCTGCATTTGAATTTTCAAGCTCTTCTTCGATTTTATTAAGAACGACATTTAATCTTGAATTATACGAACTCAAAGTTGCTTTTTCCCTTGAGCTTGCATCCGATTTTGCAAACTCATCAATTGAAACAACATTGGTAAGAAGCTTGTAATAAACATCTTTTATCGGTATCAATACAAGATTTTCATTTTCGTCCGGCTGGTAATCATAATTAACAAGCTTTGAAACAACAACGCCTGCAATTTCTCTTTCCAAAAGCTCGTATGCGGCTTTTTGCATATCCAAATCGATTGTTAAAGTAAGGTCGTTTCCGCTTCCTGCTTTTGTCGAGCTTACGGTTTCCATGATATTTCCTTTGGCATCGACATAAACGACATCCGTTCCTTTTGTGCCCTGAAGATATGAGTCCATGCTCTTCTCTACACCTGATTTTCCAACAGTGTCTCCCAATTCATAGGAAATATTTGTGTCATTTTGGGCGTTGTATTCTTTGAGCTCGTCTTCGGAAATTTCACCTGTGTAGCCTAAGATTGCAGACATATAAACGCCTTCGTCATAAACTCGTTTGTAATATTCGTTTATTTCAACACCCTGGAGCTCGCTTTTTCTTTCTGCAAGCTCTGCTCTTGTTTTTTCGGAAACATCGGTCGCAATTTCTGTTTGGACATATTTTTGATATGCATTCAAAGAAAGCGCATATCTTACGGTGCAGATTTTCACTGTTTCTTCTGCCGTATATTTTGTCGGTATATCAAATCTGTTTTCGCCGCACATATATTCCATAACTTCGTCTGCGGTATAAAGATTGTATCCTTTTTCATATAGCTCGGCGGATTTCACGCCGAAAACATTGCATAAAAATGTGATCTTTTGAGTTGTCGGATTGGATTTGAACCTGTATTTCCCGTCCGAGCCTGCTTCAATATTAAAATCATCGGTGATTTTATCACCGTTTTTTTCGATAACTTTTATTGTTTCGTAGATAATGCCGTTAAGGACCTCGCCTTTTTCATCAGAGCTTGGTATAAGGTCTGTCATATATACGGAATAACCTATCTCATTATGAGCCACAATCTGGCCTTTGCAGTCATAAATTGTGCCTCTTGCGCCTTCGTGCGTGATTGTTTTTTCTGTTTTTTGAGTGAAATTTTCGGCATAATAATCGGACTTGATTATCTGAAGATAAAAAAGCCTTCCCAAAAGAACCGCAAACATAACGCAGAAAATCAAGGCAACAACAAGGTGTCTTGAAGAAAATACCGTTATAAGCAGTCCTCTTACAGAGTCTAAAAAATGTAATAAAATACGTTTCATAATAAAAATTTACCGCACGTCCACAGACATTTTCGCAAAGAGTTTGCCAAGCGGAATATATAATATCATTCCCGCAACCAATGTGAAGAAAAACTCAGGCAGCAGCATTTTCAAGAAATATGTGCCGAAATCAAATGTGCCGTTCATCACATAGTTGAAGAAAAATGCAATAATGCAGTAACAAAACTCATTACAGCACAAAAGTATGAGCGGAATATGTATATTGTCTGAATAAAAGAATTTATTCCAGATTCCGCTGATATAACCGGTAAGCAAAAATATGAGTGCGTAAAATCCTATCACTTCTCCGAAAAAAATATCAAAGCAAAGCCCGGCAAACAAGCCTGTCAGAAGTCCCGGGATTTTCCCGCGCGAATAGCCTGCCATGAAAGCAAGAATCAGCAGAAGATTCGGGGATGCGGAAATTGTGCCGATTTTCGGAAAAAGCGAACACTGCACAATAAATGCGGCAATAATAAGAAGATATATAATTATGGCATTCCTCAGTTTGTATATCATATATTAATTATCTGCCTGCGTTGTTTCGGAAGTGTCGGCTGTTGTTTCATTTTCCGAAGTTGTTTCTTCCTGCGTTTCATTTTCATCCGTATCTGTCATTTGTTCCGATTTAAGTTCCGTTATCACAAGCACTTCGCTAAGGTTTGTAAAATCAACCGCAGGTGTTATATATCCGGATTTTGTAAGCTTATTTGCATCTTCTGAATATTCCGAAACATAGCCTATCAAAAGACCGGGAAGATATTTCGTGCTTATTCTTGATGTGACAACTGCCATGTCCTCTTCGATTTCAACTGCAAGGTTTACATTTGAAAATTCGAGAGCATTTTCCTTCATGAGCTCAAGGCTTCCGTTAACAATGCAAAGCTCCTGCGTAAGCTGAAACTGTGCGCTTACGGAACTGTCGTCATCTATAATCGAACGCACTGTTGCGTAATTATAACCTACATCTGTTACAATGCCAGCAAGCCCGCCTGCCGCAAGAACGTTCATGTCGGTTTTTATACCGTCTTTCGAGCCTTTGTTTATCGTAAAAGTCGCAAACCAATCGCTTGAATCCTTTGCAATGACAGAAGCCCCCACGGTCGGATATTCCTTGTATACTTCCTGAAGCTTTGTAAGCTCCTGCATTCTTACAAGCTCGGACGACTGGTTTTTAAGGATGGAATTTGTGCGTTCCAAATCTTCGACCTTTTGTTTTAGCTTGTCGTTTTCTGCCGAAATTTCCTCAACAGTTTTTGCAAGCTTTGCCTTGTCGGAAAGCCACAATCCAATTGAATTTACGCCCTTTTGCGCAGGAACGACAAAAACCGAAGCAACGGCACGGAAAGGCAGCCATGCACTTGTAGAAAATGACGAGCCCAGAATAAGAAGCACACAGACAATAACCGCCACCGTAAGAACATGGCGCGGCTTTACTTTTGAAGGCGGCTTCTGCCCCGGACTTTTGTGCCTTTTAAAATTTGCCAAAAAATCCTTAAGACTGTCCTTTGCGGCATCGGCAGCGGATTCAGGCTTGTCTATGTCTTCAAGCTGTGCCGCGGAAGACATTTTTTTATTCAAATGTTTTTTGCTGCTTTTGCGCATAAATCAATCCTTTAATCGAGTGAACTTGTAAGTTGGTTATATTTGGAATTTTGCAAAACTCTTGTAATGCCTCTGATTGTTGAATTTGCCGGATCTTTTATCAAATTCACGGGAAGCTCAAGCTCTCTTTTGAAGAAATCGCCGATTCCTTTCAGG
>CAVHKC010000200.1:0-3168 GCA_963636455.1 Ruthenibacterium lactatiformans | reverse complement strand
GGCTGAGGGCAAGGCTGAAGGATTAGCTGAAGGTTTGATCGAGGGCGAGGCTAAGGGCGAAGTCAAAGGTTTGGCCGATTCTGTTTCTGTTCTTATGAAGAAATTGAACATCCCACAAGAACAAGCGATGGAAATGCTTGATATAACAGGCACTGATGCTGAAAAAATTTCTTCTGTTCTTGCCAGTCGGGCTTAGCCTGAAAATCATCCTCCAGCTCTGCCCTGTTTGTCATTTCTTAACCATTGCTTAATCCAAGATAATGTGATTTAAGTGCCATTCTGGCTTGAATAAACATCTCTTTTACATACACAAAAAGAGCTTGCGAGAAAATCTCCCGCAAGCTCTGATTTATTTCATATACTCTCTTCTGCAAATAATCTGCAATAATCAAGCATAAAAACAAGCCTTTCTTTTAGCCTTCTGCAGCTTCTGTTTCGCTCTTGTGCTCATCGGGAAGCTGTTTTACCTGTGCGGTAAGCTCTCCCTTTTCATCATCTGCATCAATAAGGATCTCCTCATGTGCTTTCAAGTTGCCTTCAAGTATCAGCCTTGCCGCAAGCGTGGTCACATTCTTCTGCAGATATCTCTTGAGCGGTCTTGCACCGTACTGCGGATCATATGCCCTATCGCAGATAAACTGTTTTGCTTTCGTTGTAAGGCTTAAGCAAAGCTCCTTATCCTGCATAAGCTTGTTGATTTCCTTAACCTGAATATCAATAATATTCCCGATATTCTCCTTCGTAAGCGGCTTGAACATGATGATCTCATCCAGCCTGTTCAAAAATTCCGGTCTGAAGTGATTCTTCAGATCACCCATAACAAGATCCGTTGCACCCTGCGTGATTTCGCCCTTTTCGTCTATGCCTTCAAGCAGGAAGCTCGAGCCGATATTTGATGTCATAATCAAAATCGTGTTCTTGAAATCAACCGTTCGTCCTTGCGAATCGGTGATTCTGCCGTCATCCAAAACCTGAAGCAAAACATTAAACACATCGGGATGAGCTTTTTCAACTTCGTCAAAAAGTACAACCGAATAGGGTTTTCTTCTCACGGCTTCGGTCAGCTGTCCTCCCTCGTCATATCCGACATATCCCGGAGGCGCACCGATAAGCCTCGAAACACTGTGCTTTTCCATATATTCGCTCATATCAATACGAACGATATTGTTTTCATCATCGAACAAGGCTTCGGCAAGTGCCTTTGCAAGTTCTGTTTTTCCAACACCCGTAGGCCCGAGGAACATGAACGAACCGATTGGCCTTCCGGGTTCTTTGATTCCGGCTTTCGACCTCCAGATTGCATCCACAACTTTGGTCACGGCTTCATTCTGACCGATAACCCTTTTGTGCAAAATGTCGCTTAATGTAAGGATTTTCTGCCTTTCTGTTTCGTTAAGCTTTGAAACAGGAATGCCCGTCCAGCGTGATATGATTTTGGCAATTTCTTCTTCTGTCACATTCTGACGCACAAGCTCCAAATCCTTCTCGCTGATTTTTGCCTCTTCGGTTTCAAGTTCCCGCAAAGCAGCAGGCAGCTCTCCGTATTTTATCTCGGCAACCTTTTCCAAATTGTATTCCCGCTCGGCAACAGCAATTTGATTGTTTAAATCCTCTATTTTTTCTCTCAGTGAAGAAAGCTTCTCAACAGATGCTTTTTCATTCTCCCACTGAGCCATTTTCGTATTGAACTCGTCTCTTTGCTCGGCAAGCTCTTTTTCAAGGTCCGCAAGTCTTTCTTTGCTCAAGTTGTCCGTTTCTTTTTTCAAAGCGGCTTCTTCGATTTCAAGCTGCATAACCTTTCTTCTGAGCTCGTCAAGCTCGTTGGGCATTGAGTCAAGTTCCGTCTTTATGCTTGCGCATGCTTCATCCACAAGGTCGATGGCTTTGTCTGGCAAAAACCTGTCTGTGATATACCTGTCCGAAAGCACGGCCGCACTCACCAATGCGCTGTCTGTTATCTTTACGCCGTGGAAAACTTCATAGCGTTCCTTGATTCCCCTGAGAATCGATATTGTATCTTCCACGCTCGGCTCGTTCACCATGACAGGCTGGAACCTTCTTTCCAAAGCGGCGTCTTTTTCGATATACTGTCTGTATTCATCAAGCGTTGTCGCACCGATGCAATGAAGCTCGCCCCTTGCAAGCATAGGCTTTAACATATTGCCCGCATCCATTGCGCCTTCGGTCTTTCCTGCGCCGACAATCATGTGCAGCTCATCTATGAACAGGATTATTCTGCCGTCCGAATTTTTTACTTCTTCCAGAACCGCCTTGAGCCTTTCTTCAAATTCACCTCTGTATTTTGCACCCGCAACAAGCGAGCCCATGTCCAGGCTGAACACGGTTTTATCCTTCAGCCCCTCCGGGACATCTCCTTTGACTATTCTTTGCGCAAGTCCCTCAACAACTGCGGTTTTGCCGACGCCCGGCTCACCGATAAGCACAGGGTTGTTCTTCGTTTTTCTCGAAAGAATTCTGATAACATTTCTTATTTCGCCGTCACGCCCGATTACCGGGTCAAGCTTCTGTGCCCGTGCCCGTTCCACAAGGTCAACGCCGTATTTTTCCAAAACTTCGTAGGTCGCTTCGGGATTGTCGGATGTAACCCTTTGGTTTCCTCTTACTGCCTGAAGTGCCTTGAGAAACTCCTCTTTTGTGATTCCGAACGAGCGGAAAAGTTCCTTAACTTCTTTATTGCCTTTTTTGAGCATTGCAAGGAAAAGATGTTCAACCGAGACATATTCGTCTCCCATTGCCTTGGCCTCATCTTCTGCACTCAAAAGCACATCGTTCAGTGACTGGCTGATGTGCACCTGTCCGCCCTGAACCTTCGGTTTTTTCTGAATCAGCTCCGTTACCCTGTTTGTGAAAGCTTCCTTTTCTGTTCCCATTTTCTCAAGCAGCTTTGCAATCAGGCTGTCTTCCTGGGTCACAAGACTGTAAAGGAAATGCTCGCAGTCAATTTCCTGATTGCCGTATTCGGCGGCAGCTTTCTGACACAACTCTATGGCTTCAACTGATTTTTGTGTAAATTTTTGAATGTTCATACAATCACCTCAGTTCCTGTTATTTTTTTAATTTCAAAACTCCGGTGTTTTTTCATCACCGGTTCAATAAATTTATTACTCTTTATTTGTTCTATATGTAATATAACACATATTATAATCC
>CAVHKC010000199.1:0-3206 GCA_963636455.1 Ruthenibacterium lactatiformans | reverse complement strand
GGCACTGGGCATGGACAGTCTTGCAATCACAGACCACGGAGTTATGTTCGGCGTTATAGATTTCTATAAGGCCTGTAAAGCGCAGAATATAAAGCCCATAATAGGCTGTGAGATATATGTGACGACAGGTTCACGCTTTGACAGAGAATCCGCAAGCGTAGAAGACAGATATTATCATCTCATTTTGCTTGCAGAAAATAACAAGGGTTACGAAAATCTCATGAAGATTGTTTCTGTCGGGTTTGTTGACGGATATTATTACAAACCGCGCGCAGATTACGAAACTCTCGAAAAATACAGCGAGGGAATAATCGCACTTTCCGCATGTCTTGCGGGGCTTATTCCGAGGCTCATTCAGCGCGGAAAATATGATGAAGCAAAAGAAGAAGCCATAAGGCTTCAGAATATATTCGGGAAAGGAAATTTCTATCTTGAACTTCAAGACCACGGAATTCCGGCTCAAAAGCAGGTGAATTCCCAGCTTTTGAGGATGAGCGAAGAAACCGACATTCCGCTTGTATGTACGAATGATGTGCATTACACATACGATTCTGACGTTGAGGCACATGATATACTGCTTTGCATTCAGACAGGAAAAAAGCAGTCGGATCAAGACCGCATGCGCTATGAGGGAGGTCAGTTTTATCTGAAATCCCCAGAAGAAATGAAGGAGCTTTTTCCTTATGCACCGGAGGCGTTGATCAATACGCAGGAAATTGCCGAAAGGTGCAATGTGGAAATCGAATTCGGCGTTCAAAAGCTCCCGAAGTATGATGTGCCGGACGGATTTTCTGCATACGAATATCTTGAAAAGCTCTGCGAAGAAGGCTTAAGAAGGAAATATGAAAATTTTGAAGAGCACGAAGAACGCCTCCGATACGAGCTTGAAACAATAAAAAACATGGGTTATGTGGACTATTTTCTGATAGTCTGGGATTTCATAAATTATGCAAAAAGAAACGGCATTATGGTTGGACCCGGAAGAGGCTCGGCAGCGGGAAGTCTTGTTTCTTATACTCTTGAAATTACAGAAATAGATCCGATAAAGTACAACCTTATTTTTGAGCGTTTCTTGAATCCCGAGCGTGTTTCCATGCCTGATATCGATGTTGACTTTGCAGATTCAAGAAGGGGCGAGGTCATAGAATATGTAAACGAAAAATACGGGCATGACTGTGTTTCGCAGATTGTAACCTTCGGAACAATGGCTGCAAGAAATGCCATAAGGGATGTCGGACGGGTTATCGACATGCCCTACGGAGCCGTGGATTCGATCGCCAAAATGGTTCCGCAGGAAATCGGCATTACAATAGACAAGACGCTTTTGAGAAATGTGCAGTTCAAGCAGGCTTATGACAGCGATTCTCAGATAAGATATCTCATAGACATGGCAAGGAGGCTTGAAGGGCTTCCAAGGCATTCTTCAAAACATGCCGCAGGCGTGGTTATATGCGCACGCCCGGTTATGGATTATGTTCCGCTTTCAAAAGGCAGCGACGGAATCATAACAACGCAGTATACGATGACGGCACTCGAAGAATTAGGGCTTTTGAAAATGGACTTTCTGGGGCTTACGATGCTCACCGTAATACAGGATGCTGTCAATTTTATACAGGAAAATTCGGAGCAATATATCGACCTTCAAAAAATAGATTACAATGACAAAGCGGTGCTTTCCATGATAGGTCAAGGCAAAACCGACGGAGTTTTCCAGCTTGAAAGTGCCGGGATGACAGGCTTCATGCGTGAGTTAAAGCCTGAATGCCTGGAGGATATAATCGCAGGAATCGCTCTTTACAGGCCGGGACCGATGGATTTCATCCCCAAATATCTCAAAGGCAAAAACTCTTCAGAGGAAGTTGTCTACGACTGCCCGCAGCTTAAACATATTTTGGAGCCTACCTACGGCTGCATTGTCTATCAGGAGCAGGTTATGCAGATTGTGCGTGACCTTGCAGGCTATACGATGGGCGGAAGCGATGTGCTGAGGCGTGCGATGTCCAAAAAAAAGGACGCTGTTATGCAGGCTGAAAGAAAAAGGTTTGTGTACGGAGATCTTGAAGAGGGCGGAACTGTTTTAGGCTGCGTGCGCAACGGAATTTCAGAGGAAGTGGCAAACAAAATTTATGACGAAATGATAGATTTTGCAAAATATGCCTTCAACAAGTCGCATGCGGCGGCATATGCGATTGTTTCCTATCAGACTGCATATCTTAAGTATTATTATCCCGTGGAATATATGGCGGCACTGATGACTTCGGTTTCCGACACAATACCGAAGCTTACAAAGTACACAGAAACCTGCAAGGAAATGGGAATACACATGCTCAAGCCCGACATCAACAAAGCCATGGGAAGCTTCAGCACGGAAGGCGAAGACATAAGATACGGGCTTTCGGCAATAAAAGGCGTCGGGAATAATGTTATAGAGCAGATCATAGAGGAGCGGAAACGAGGAGGAGATTTCACGGACCTTTATGATTTTGTGCAAAGGCTTTCTTCAAGGGAAGTGAACAAAAGAACGGTGGAAAGTTTCATAAAAGCGGGCTGTTTTGACAGCTTCGGCCTCACAAGAAAGCAGCTGATGTGCATTTATATGCAGGTTATGGATGAGGTGAACAACAACAAGAAAAGTGCACTTTCGGGGCAGATGAGCCTGTTTGACCTGATGTCGGATGATGAAGATACCCGCTCGAATCTTCATGTCAAAGTTCCCGATGTCGGAGAATTTGACAAAGAAACTCTTCTGGCTTATGAAAAGGAGGTCACAGGCATTTTCATAAGCGGACATCCGCTTGAAGATTATGCAGATGTGCTGAAGGCAAATGTGACTGCAAAGGCGGAAGACTTTGCGGCGGACGAAGAGGGTCATGCCTTTTTGAAAGATAAGGCATCTGTCACAGTGGGCGGCATTGTGACGCAGATTGTGAACAAGATGACAAGGAAGGGCCTTCCGATGGCATTTGTCGAGCTTGAAGATATGACGGGAAAAATCGAAGTGCTTGTTTTCCCTAAAGATTATGCCGAAAACCGTCGGTTTATCGAAGAAGGTGCAAAACTGATTGTGCGCGGAAATGTGAGTGTGGAGGCAGACGGAAGCACCAAGCTTTTGTGTTCAAAGATGACTTCATTCGAACAAATCGGGCATGAGCTGTGGATAAGGTTTTCAGATTACGAACAATACGAGGAAAATGAAGAATATATAG
>CAVHKC010000198.1:0-3218 GCA_963636455.1 Ruthenibacterium lactatiformans | reverse complement strand
TTGCGCCCAGTGCAAGCGATGCATCTTCGTATTCCTTGGGAACCGCCTCAAGTGCCGTCACCGAAACCTTGATGATTGAAGGCAGAATCATAACCGCCAACACGATGATTGCCGCCAAAAGGCTTGCGCCGTCCGCCACATTGAATATCTTTCTGATTCCGGGAACCAACACCATCATGCCGACAAGGCCGTAAACAACCGAAGGAATCCCCGCAAGGAGGCTTACTGCTGTCTGAACGGCTGTTTTAATCTGCGGCGGCGCAAACTTTGCAAGATAAACGGCTGTGAGGAATCCAATCGGAACACCGATTATTATGGCTCCCGCAGTACCGTAGACACTTGTTAATATAAAGGGCAAAATCCCGTAGGAAGGCTCTGCCGCAGTGGAAGCCCACTCGGTTCCGAAAAGGAATTGGAAAAGCCCGATTTCCTTGATTGCGGGAACGCCCGATATAATCAAATATATTGTTATCAGCAGCACGCATGCCACTGTTATAAGCCCCAGTATAAGGAAGACTCCGTGAATTATATTTTCAAAGGTCTTCCGTTTATTCTTCTTTTTCTTCTCATTCGTTTTGAACGGTTCTGCAATTTTCGATATTTCATCTGCCGTACTCATTCCTGCTTTTTTTGCAATATCCGTCATATTTAATTGATTTGTTTTAACAGCTTCTTTATACATTTTTTTAATTCTTTGTTTTTCGATTGTTCAAAGTTTGTATTTTCGTCTGAACTTCTTATTCGTTCTGTTTATTTAATCTTACGCAGTTTCGGCGGCAGCCTTTTTGGGGACTGCCGCCTGCTGCTTTTGATGGTTAATCAGTTTGCCGGTACTGCACCTGCTTGCGTTATTATTTCTCCTGCTTCGCTCGAAAGTGCATAGTCGTAGAATGCCTGTGCCGCTTCTGAAAGTGTGCTTCCTTCTTTTGTTACAAGCACGAACGGTCTTTGGATTAAGTATGTTCCGTCTTTTACCGAATCTTCTGTCGGGATAACGCTGTTTACCTTAAGAGTTTTTACAGTGTCCTTTACCGACGCCAGTGATGCATATCCGATTGCATTGGGATTTTGCGAAACTGTTGTTATAACATCGCCGGTTGAAGTAAGCTCCTGACGGTACTTGCACGCATCTTCCGTTTCTGTTATCGATTCGAATCCGTCTCTTGTTCCGCTTCCTGCTTCACGGCCGATAACAACTATTTCTGCATCTGCTCCGCCAACATCTTTCCAGTTTGTGATTTCACCTTTGTAGATTTTTGCAATCTGCTCCAATGTCAAATCTTCAACTGTGTTGTCTTTTCCGACGATAACTGCGATTCCGTCATATGCAAGAACTGTTTCTTTAAGTCCGGACTGCTTTTCTTCATCCTTGAGGCTTCTGCTTGAAAGTCCAATGTCACATCTGCCTTCGGAAACTGCCTGTATTCCGGAGCCTGAACCAGTGGGATTATATGTGAATGTTACGCCGGAATTTTCACCCATGAAAGCTTCGCCCAAAGCACCGATAACTTTTTCCATTGATGTGGAGACGTCTGTCGAAACTGTTCCTGTAAGTGCCGAAGCTTCAGTTGTCTGTCCTGCCTGTGTTGTTTCGCTTGCCTGCGTTGTCTTTGTGTCTGTTCCGCCGCAGCCTGCAAGCACCATTCCTGCCATTGCAGCCGTTGCCAAAACACCTGCCAATTTTTTGCCGAATCCGATTTTCTTCATTTTTCTTCTTTCCTCTTTGTTTGTACTTTCTTCTTCAAATCTTTTTTCCTTCAAAATCATTTTTCTTCTGAAATCCGAGTCCTTCTTTCGGATTATTTACTCCTTTCACTCTTTAATACATGCATAAGATAAACCCGGAGTGTAAAAAGCACACTCCGGGTTTTGTAAAGTTTATGTAAGAAAAGCCCTCGCTGATATTTTTATGTTCTTTAATATTATTTCGCAAACATAATCTTGCTCATGCGGTCAACTTCCTTTGTTATCGTATCATATACTCCGGGATGAACACTGTCGGGGCCGCCCATGATATGGCAAGGAATGAAATGCTTTGTGCCGTTTTCGCGGCATACCGATTCAACCACATCTCTGATCTTTTCCGGCGTCCAGTCGGGTCTGTCGACTTTTCCTGAATCGATTCCGCCCATAAAGCAAAGCTTGTCGCCGTAGTTTTTGATGAGTTCCGGGATATTGTTTGTGGACATGCATCCCTGCCAAACCTGCACTCCCATATCAATCATATCAGGCACGAGATTTGCCGCATATGAATCCGAATGGTGCACAACAATAACACCGTTGTCCCTATAATATCCGTAAATTTCCTTGTAAGCCGGAACAATGAACTCCCTGAACATCTCAGGTGACATGATGGAAGATTTCTGTCCGCCGAAATCATCGTGATGGAACAAAACCTCCGGGTGCAGATGCTTTATTTGCTGTTCTGCCAGTTTAATTTCCCAATCCTTCACAAAATCGATAAGGTCGTGCATCGGTTCGGGGTCGGAAATCAAATACATCAGCGCATTTTCGAATCCGCAAAGATAGTGCACTTTTTCAAAAAGTCCGGGGCCTGTGAATGCCGTAACAAACTGATTGTCTCTGTCCATTTCCTTTATGGCATCAACGCACGGCTGCCATGCCTCATCAGGATATAAAACCGTGGGTGCCTTCACATAGTCTTTCCAGTCCTCAATATCCTTGATAACCAGCGTATCATCGTTAAGGATCGGCATGGGACCGGGGTGACCCGGAACAAACTCGACTTCAACGCCCCATCCGCTGATTTCATGGTCGCCCGGTTTCATTGTGATTGCAAATCCGCCGACGCCAAGCATAACCGGGTCTACCAAAAGACCCATGTATTCATACTGATTAACATAGCGGTCTGCCTTTTCTCCGTTAAGAGTTGCCATAAAAACTTCTTTTGTCGTCATCATGATTAAATACCTCCATTAAACGATTTTTATAATACCTGTCTTTATAAAAATATTACTATTTTCAAACCGAATTTTCAAATTACAAAATCGCATAAAGCCCTATTTTCTCATGAATTTTCCGCATTTTCCTCGTTTGTAAAATCGAAATATTTTTATACTTTTGGCATGCCGTCGTTTAAATTTGGAATTTTATAAGATTTATTCCACGGGTGCTGCCATATTGGCAGGCACTACACAAAGAAAGATTTTTATTTTCAAAAAAACTTTTTCTGCCAAAGCAGTTGGTTTGTATCACGC
>CAVHKC010000197.1:0-3218 GCA_963636455.1 Ruthenibacterium lactatiformans | reverse complement strand
CACAAGAAAACTCGCCCGAAGCATTCGCGATAAGGGAAGCCGCCGCGGCATCATCACATCAATTCAGACTTCAAAAGAAAAAGCAATAGAAATTATAAAAAATACACCTGTTCCGCACGATGCGGTTTCAAAAGTAAGCTGCAAAAAACGATGGTATTCAAGAACGGCAAGCGCAAGCTATAATATTGTTGCGGTTGACTGCGGAATTAAGCTGAATATCATTCGCTCGCTCAATGCGCACGGCTGCAATGTGACGATTGTTCCGTACAGCACACCCGCCGAAGAAATCATCAAAATGAAACCGGACGGAATTTTCCTTTCCAACGGTCCCGGAGACCCCGAAGATGTGACCGAAGTCATTGAACTTGTAAAGAATCTGCGCGGAAAATATCCGATTTTCGGAATATGCCTCGGACATCAGATAATTTCTCTTGCATGCGGTGCGCACACATATAAATTAAAATTCGGGCACCGCGGCGGAAACCACCCTGTGAAAAATCTTGAAACAGGACATATCGAAATAACATCGCAAAACCACAGTTATGCCGTTGTTCCCGAAAGCCTTGAAGGAACGGGGCTTGTCATGACCCATATGAATTTGCTGGACAATACGGTTGAGGGTGCAAAGGATAAGGAAAATTGCATGTTCAGCGTGCAGTATCACCCCGAAAGTGCACCGGGTCCCCACGACAGCGGATACTTGTTCGACCAATTCATAACATTGATTAATGAACATAAAAATTCTTTAACGAAAATATAATCCGATTTGAATGCTCGGTTTATGAGCAGTATCAAACACAAAATATATCGGATTTTGCTTTTTATATAACGAAACATTATATACACCACCAAAGGGAGTTCTCATATGCCAAAGAACAGTGAACTTAAGAAAATATTGGTTATCGGCTCGGGCCCGATTGTTATTGGTCAGGCTGCCGAATTTGATTATGCAGGAACACAGGCTTGCCTTGCTTTGAAAGAAGAAGGAATGGAGGTTGTGCTTTGCAATTCAAATCCCGCAACGATAATGACGGATACCGCAATCGCAGACAAGATTTATATGGAGCCTTTGTGCCTTGAATATCTTGCACGAATAATCAGATACGAAAGACCTGATGCCGTAATACCAGGAATCGGAGGTCAGACAGGGCTTAACCTTGCCATGCAGCTTGAAAAGAAAGGTGTTTTGAGAGAATGCCGCTGCAAGCTTTTGGGCACAAGTTCAGAATCGATCGAGCGTGCCGAAGACAGAGAGCTTTTCAAGGAACTTTGTGAAGAAATCGGCGAGCCTGTTTTGGAATCATATATCGCAGAAAGCGAAGAAGAAGGCCTTGCTGCCGCTGCAAAAATCGGATATCCCGTTGTTCTTCGCCCCGCATTCACGCTCGGCGGAACAGGCGGCGGATTTGCAGACAACGAAGAAGAATGCAAAGAGCTTTTGAGAGGTGCTTTGGAGCTTTCGCCTGTTCACCAGGTGCTGGTTGAAAAAAGCATAAAAGGCTACAAAGAAATAGAATATGAAGTAATGCGTGACGCAAATGATACCGCAATTGCAATCTGCAACATGGAAAATGTGGATCCTGTCGGAATCCACACAGGCGATTCGATTGTAGTATGCCCTTCTCAGACGCTTACCAACAAGGAATATCACATGCTGCGTGACAGTGCGCTCAAGATAATCCGTGCTTTGAAAATCGAAGGTGGCTGCAATGTTCAGTTTGCACTCGACCCCATGTCGTTCGATTATTATGTAATCGAGGTCAACCCCCGTGTGTCTCGTTCTTCGGCACTTGCTTCAAAGGCATCGGGATACCCCATCGCAAAGGTCAGCGCAAAAATCGCATTGGGTCTTCATCTTGATGAAATCATGCTTGCAAACACGCCTGCATCCTTTGAGCCTGCGCTTGATTATGTTGTGACAAAAATGCCCAGGTTCCCGTTCGACAAATTCAGCTCCGCCAACAACAAGCTTTCCACTCAGATGAAAGCAACAGGCGAGGTTATGAGCATCGGAAGAACGATTGAAGAAAGCATGCTCAAAGCCGTACGTTCTTTGGAAACCGGCGTTGACCACATATATATGAAAAAGTTCGACACCTTCACAACCGACGAACTTTTAAGCTATATTTCCGACGGAACCGACGACCGTATCTTTGCGATTGCAGAGCTCATGCGCCGTGACACCGACATAGGCCTTATATGCACCGCTTCGAAAATCGATATGCTCTTCCTTGACAAGTTTGCAAATATTGTGGCAATGGAAAATGAACTTTCCGAACACAAGAATGATATTTCTGTTCTTTTCAAGGCAAAAACAATTGGTTTTTCCGACAATTACATTGGAAAACTTTGGGGAATGAGCGGGCAGGACATCTTCAAAATCCGTGAAGAAAACGATATGTTCCCCGTTTATAAAATGATTGACAGCTGTGCTTCCGAATTTGACAGCTATATCCCGTATTTTTATTCGACTTACGAAGATGAAAACGAGTCCGAAATTTCGGACAAGAAAAAGATTATTGTTTTGGGCTCCGGTCCCATAAGGATCGGCCAGGGTGTTGAATTTGACTACTCGACCGTTCATGCCGTAATGACAATCAAAGCCGCCGGGTGCGAGGCTATTATCATAAACAACAACCCCGAAACGGTTTCCACCGACTACACCTGTTCCGACAAGCTCTACTTCGAGCCTTTGTGCGTTGAAGATGTGATGAACATAATAAGACTTGAAAAGCCGGACGGCGTCATCGCCTCACTCGGAGGCCAGACAGCCATAAATTTGTCCGAAGGATTGAACAAATACGGTGTTAAGCTTATAGGCACGGACTGCGAAGCAATTGACCGAGCCGAAAACAGAGACCTTTTTGAAAAGGTTTTGGAAAAGCTTGATATACCTCAGCCGCAGGGCAAGGCAGTCACACACATCGAAGACGGCGTTGCGGCGGCCAAGAAAATCGGATATCCCGTGCTTGTACGCCCTTCCTTTGTTCTTGGCGGGCGTGCCATGCAGATAGTTGCAGATGAAGCACAGCTTAGGAAATACCTGCGCACAGCCGTTGAAATCGATGAAGACAAGCCCGTGCTTGTTGATAAATATATTTTCGGAAAAGAGCTTGAAGTCGATGCCATCTGCGACGGAACGGATGTTTTCGTTCCCGGAATTATGGAGCTTGTCGAAAGAACAGGCATCCACAGCGGCGACTCCATCAGCGTATATC
>CAVHKC010000196.1:987-3219 GCA_963636455.1 Ruthenibacterium lactatiformans | reverse complement strand
AGGTTAAATATGACAAAGTATATTTTTGTGACAGGAGGCGTTGTTTCGGGCCTTGGAAAAGGAATCACGGCAGCATCGCTTGGAAGACTTTTGAAAATGAGAGGGCTCAAGGTTGCGGCTCAGAAGTTAGATCCTTATATCAACGTTGACCCGGGCACGATGAGCCCGTATCAGCACGGCGAGGTTTTCGTGACCGAGGACGGAGCGGAAACCGACCTTGATTTGGGCCATTATGAACGCTTTATCGATGAAAATCTGAACAGATATTCAAATCTGACGACAGGAAAAGTCTACTGGAATGTGCTCAACAAAGAAAGGCGCGGCCAGTATTTGGGCTCGACTGTCCAGGTAATTCCACATATAACAAACGAAATAAAGGACTTCATATACGGCGTCGGAAAAAAGACGGATGCCGATGTTGTAATAACCGAAATCGGCGGCACGATAGGCGATATCGAATCTCAGCCGTTCATTGAGGCAGTAAGGCAGATTTCGATTGAAGCGGGAAGAGAAAACAGCCTTTTTATTCATGTTACCCTGGTGCCTTTTTTAAGCGGCTCCGAAGAGCACAAATCAAAGCCCACTCAGCATTCTGTCAAAGAGCTTCAGGGCATGGGCATAAATCCGGACATCATTGTTCTTCGCTGCGACGAGCCGCTTGAAGAAAACATTTTCCAAAAGATTGCGATGTTTTGCAATGTAAAGCCGGACTGCGTGATTGAAAATATAACGCTTCCGTGCCTTTATGAAGCACCGCTTATGCTTGAAAAATCGGGATTTTCAACCGTTGTATGCAGGGAGTTGGGACTTGATGCGAAGGAGCCCGAACTTTCCGAATGGATTGACATGGTTTCAAAAATAAAGCAGCTTGAAAAGAGCGTAACAATCGGCCTTGTCGGAAAATATGTCCAGCTGCACGATGCCTATCTTTCGGTTGCGGAGGCACTGCGCCATGCAGGATATGCACTGGATGCCGCCGTTAATATCGAATGGATCGATTCGGAAAGGCTAAACGAAAATGATTATGAAGACATTTTGAAAACCGTAGACGGAATAATAGTTCCCGGAGGATTCGGAACGAGAGGCATAGACGGAATGATTCTTGCGGCAAAATATGCAAGAGAAAATAATGTGCCGTATTTTGGAATTTGCCTTGGAATGCAGATTGCGGTTATCGAATTTGCAAGGCATGCGGCAGGCATAGAAGATGCTGATTCTGGAGAGTTTGACGAGCTTTGCAAGCACAAGGTAATCGACTTTGTTGACGGGCAGAGCAATGAAATAAATAAAGGCGGGACATTGCGGCTTGGCGCATATCCGTGTATTATAGCACCGAATACGGTAATGGAACGCTGCTACGGCTCAAACGAAATATCCGAAAGACACAGGCACCGTTATGAGCTTAACAATATATACAGAGAAGTCCTCAAAGAAAACGGACTTACGCTTTCCGGCATATCTCCGGACGGAAATCTTGTCGAAACTGTTGAAATAAGCGATAAGGATTTTTATGTCGGAGTTCAGTTCCATCCGGAATTCAAATCACGCCCCAACAAGGCACACCCGTTGTTCAAGGGTTTTGTTGAGGCTGCGATTGCCAAATGTGAAAGGAAGAAAAATTAATGTGCGGAATAGTAGGTTACACAGGTACTCAGGAAGCGGCGCCCATATTGCTTGAGGGCTTGAAAAGGCTTGAGTACAGGGGATATGATTCGGCAGGAATTGCGGTTTTGAATGACGGTAAAATTTCAACCGAGAGGGCATCGGGGCATCTGAAGGCACTTTGCGAGCTGACAGATGACGGAAAAAAGGTGCCCGGAACAAGCGGAGTCGGCCACACAAGATGGGCAACCCACGGAGCACCAACGGTGTGCAATGCACATCCTCATATGTCAAATGACGGTGTATTTGCCGTTGTTCACAACGGAATAATAGAAAATTATGCGGCTTTGAGAGAAGAGCTTTCGAAGAAAGGATATACATTCAACAGCGAGACGGACACGGAAGTTGTCGTTCATCTGCTTTCCATGTATTACAAAGGAGATCTGAAAAGTGCTGTAATAAAAACACTTTCAAGGCTTGAGGGTTCGTACGGCTTGGGAATTTTGTGTTCGGAGCATCCGGGCGAAATTGTTGCCGCAAAATCTTCGAGTCCTTTGATTTTGGGAGTCGGTGTCGAAGAAAACTTCTTTGCTTCTGATGTTACGGCATTAATCGGTCACACAAGAAATG
>CAVHKC010000196.1:0-945 GCA_963636455.1 Ruthenibacterium lactatiformans | reverse complement strand
AAATGTTATCTATCTTGAGGATGAAGAATTTGCGGTTTTATCGCCCGAGGAGATCAAGGTTTATGACTGCGCCGGAAAAGAAGTTCCGAAGAAGGTTTCAAAAGTTGTTTGGTCTATGGAAGCTGCGGAAAAAGGCGGATATGAGCATTTCATGCTCAAAGAAATCATGGAGCAGCCCCGTGCATTGAAGGCTACGATTGATCCGCATATCAAAGGCGGAGAGATTGTTTTTGAAGACCTCAAACTCGACAAAGAATATCTCGAGAACATTCACAATATTGTAATAACAGCCTGCGGCTCGGCATATCATGCGGGATTTGTCGGAAAATATATCATTGAAGAAATGTGCAGAATCCCGGTAAGCGTTGAAGTTGCAAGCGAGCTAAGATACAGAAATCCCATGATTGACGAACATTCTCTTGTTATAGTTATCAGCCAGTCGGGAGAAACGGCAGACACAATTGCGGCACTTAAGGAATGCAAAGAGCGTGGCGCAAGAACGATTGCTGTCGTAAATGTTGTCGGAAGTGCGATTGCCAATCTTGCAGATGATGTAATATACACATGGGCAGGGCCTGAAATTGCTGTTGCGACAACCAAAGGATACACCACGCAGGTTGCCGTTTTGGACATGCTTTCTGTCTATATTGCAAGGAAGCTTGAAAGGCTTGACGACAAAAGCTACGCAAAATATGTTGACGGAATCTGCGCCATACCGGAAAGGTGCCAGAGGGCGCTTGACCTTAACACTCATATCAAACATCTTGCAAAGAAATGCCATGACCAAAAGGCTTTGTTCTTCATAGGCAGAAATTTGGATTATGCCGTGTGCCTGGAAGCTTCTTTGAAGCTTAAAGAGATAAGCTATATTCATTCGGAAGCTTATGCGGCAGGAGAGCTCAAGCACGGAACGATTGCACTCATAGATGACGGCCAGCTTGTTGT
>CAVHKC010000195.1:1040-3239 GCA_963636455.1 Ruthenibacterium lactatiformans | reverse complement strand
CCATGAGAAGCCCCACATATGCATGCCGCCCCAATGCCAGCCTTCCCATGAATCAGGGTTGTGGTCTGCATATGTGAAACCAACCATATTCATGAAACGGAAATAAGCTGAATGTCTGTAGCCTACATTTCCCCACAAGTGGTGAGATGAGGGCGTGGACATGATTGAGCCCGGGCCGCTTTCTCTTTTAATTCTGTTAATTTCATAAACCGCCAAGTCCAACGCTTCATCCCATGAAATTCTTTCATATCCTGAGATACCACGGTTCTGAGTGTTTCTTTCTCCGTAGGGATCCCAGTCAACCCTCTTCATGGGATAGAGGTTACGACGATTTGAATAAATCATTGACTTCTGACCGGCTGTGTAGGGTGAAATTGTAGTTCTGCGTCCAGGTGTGAATTTTCTTCCTCTTGCCTCGACTGTATAACTTTTGGGATCACTCTCATCTAAGTCCATGGGCGTAATACGAACGATTTTTCCGTCTTTAACGTATACGAACACAGGACCACCGGTGCTGGAATTTGTCAAACGAACTTCGCCTTCCATATAAGTACGACCTCCTTGTAATATTGTGTAAAAAGCTTTTTTATTTCCAAAGCACAAGACCATTATCCGCAAAAAGCCGTGCACCAATGTAGAGGAGAAGCTCAGTGCAAAACTTCTTTCAGATAACAGTTTGTACTTTTTGGGGAGAGTAAAAACTTAGGCTCCCCCTTCGTTATTTGTATATTAAAGTGTATAGTGGTAATACAGTCAAGTGCGTTTATGCAAAATTTGCATTATCGTTTTGCACTTTTTCAGGCACAATGGGTGTAATAAATTACACTCTCGCTTTTTCTTCTTATGTGCTGTAAAACGGCTTAAATTCAAGGTTTTATTCTTGTATACCTGTGGTTTTTATTTGGCATTTGAAAGGTCTTTTGGATGTTTTTTTAAAAATTGCCATTTGAATTCCATGAAAAAAGCCGCCGGATAACTTGTTGTTTCCTTTGGCTTATGCTACAGTATTCGTGGGAGCAGTCCCATAAGTCGCTTCGGGCGTGATGATATCGGCTTGTTCAGGTATCACTGTGGCTATGCTCCCTTTTTCGAACTAAAAATCTTTTATCGGGTGAAGCTGTGAAAACTTCTTTGCATAATCATAAAGCTCGTCAAGAACCTTGGTGTGATTTCTTTCCTTTCTGGTAAGCTGCATCGGCAGATATCTTTGCGATATATCCTCGCTAATCGGGATAATTCTGAGGTTTGCATTTGCAATTGCCTCTTCTTCTTCCAATATAATTGCTGCTCCCTCGCCCATTTCAATTGCAAAGAGGAATTCGTTGAAATCCTCCACAGTCGTGGAAATTTTGGGTTCAAAGCCGCACTCTCTGCAAATGGACAGCATATAATCTTCGGAATCGTCCATATTTGTGGGCTTGTATCTTATGAAAGGACTGTCCTTTAAATCTGCCAGTGTGACATCTTCTTTATTATAAAGCGGATGGCTTTTGTGAAGAACCAATCCCACTCTTGCATAAAACAGCGTGAGCTTATCCAGATTGGTAAGTGATTTTATGTCATGATCAGAAATAAAGACAACATCAAAATAGTCATTGAGCAAGCCCTCGACAATCCTGTTCTGCAGACATCTTTCCTTTACGATTTTCACATCGGGATAAAGTTCCCTGAATCCAAAAAGCATCTGAGAAATATAGCTGTTTGTTTTGATATGTTCCTGGCAGCCTATTGAAATGGTTGTCGAATATTTCTTTGTGATATTTCTGGCACGCTGAAGTGCCATTTCGTATTCATCTTTTATGCCCGACAAGGCTTCTGCCAAAAGCTCCCCTTGAGGTGTGAGCCTGACGCCTTTTGTGTTTCTGTCAAAAAGCGGAATATGCCATTCTTCTTCCAAAGATGCAATCTGCCTGCTTATGTTTGACTGGGATATAAAGATTTTCTTTGCTGCTTTTGTAAAGCTTAAACAAGCTGCAACTTCCAAAAAACATTTGATTTGTAAATCTGTCATAATCTTCTCCTGAATTATTTCCACTGTTAGGCATTGTCCCTATGTGTTTTCACACATTATTATACAACAAAAAAGCCGATTTATGCCATAAAAACCAAAGAGAGATCCCCTTTCGGGAATCTCTCCGATTTAACCATTTCGTTTTTTATCTATTAGATGTAGAATCCGAAGTTGGGATCTGCATCATA
>CAVHKC010000195.1:0-1030 GCA_963636455.1 Ruthenibacterium lactatiformans | reverse complement strand
GCATTCTGATATGCAAACAATGCGGCTTTTCCTTCAGCTGTTGCCGAGTCGAATTTATCTTCGATAGAAACAACTCTTACCTGCTTTTCTTCAACAATTTCTGTAAGAAGTCTGCTTAAATCTCTCAAAGCCGATGAGAAACGTCTGAATGAATAAACATAAACAACATCCCCTGCTTTAATTTTGTTGTCGATAAGGTCATTCAATTCAGGACGGTGTGACAAAACATCATTGAAAACTTCTTTTGCACCAGCTTCTTTGATCTGTGCAATTTCGCCCTCAACATCTTCTCCGATGTGAGTAATAAAAGTATTAATGTATCCGTATTCCATTTTTAGCCTCCTTATTATTCAAAGCTTTTTTTGTGTCAATATAATAACATATAAAATTCAAAACAATAATCCAATTTAAAGTTCAGTAATCCACATTATGCATAACAGCTGCGCTGCTTACAAACTTCTGGGAAAGCATATATTTATTATTGAACGAAGCTCTCGAATATTATAATATTAGTTGACAAAAGTTTAATTGAATAATCTGTGCTAAAATCCATCACCTGTCTGGCATATGGAAATCATCTTCCCGGATTTGTGTTTTCCGGTTTGCCGGACAGATGCTTTCAGTTAGGCGGAATATTCATTTGTTTAAAGGAGAGTAAAACAAATATGGCTGAATTAAAAGAAGTTAAGGTTTTTTATTATATTATCGACAACATAATTCGAAAAGAAGGCCTGCTGTACAGAACGGCACGCCTTGAAATACACGACGGCGACAAAAATGTGGGCTATTACCGTATATGGCATGACAGAAATACAGAAAGCATTGCCTTCTATGCCGAGCACGACAGGCACGGTGTGCTTCCTCCGCAGGAATACAAAGCAATTCCCACAAATCACAAAATGATCGCCGCAATCGAAAAAGATTTGAATCTCATGGGCTTTACAATTCCTGACGGGCACAAAACAATCACAGACGGAATGCTTGTGGGCGATGTGGAATTTCCCAAAAACTGGGCAGGCTGGTTTGATGA
>CAVHKC010000194.1:1779-3268 GCA_963636455.1 Ruthenibacterium lactatiformans | reverse complement strand
AGTTTATACGAAGAAGAAGTTTGCCGCACGCATTATCCGTGTACATCCGACTACACTTTGGGCGACCTTGTTGACAAAACAAAGGCAAGCATTGAACCGCTTTCATATACGGTTTCTATGACTTCTTATCCCGCTTCATATACACTTGCAGACGGAGCAACGGGAACGGAAGATGATGCAATGAACGGCAAGTACAGCCAAAAAAGCGTTGATTATGAACTGACAGACGATACTTTTTATCTTGCAAGCACGGAAAACAAGCTTAATGACGATGATTACGATATTGCTTCATTGGAGTGGAGTGTATTGATGAACAGCGCAAGCTACAATTCCGAAACCAAAAAATTTGTTACAGAAAAAATTACAAACTACAGCGACACAGATAAGGTGACGCTGTGGGTAAGAACGGATGAAAGCACTTGGAAGAATGCAGCAGTTTGGGATATGAGCAAGGATGATTATTCATCCTATGATTCTTCGCTTGTTGCAAGCTATTCCGGTAAGAGCATAACTTTTGCAAGCGGAATAAAGGGTGTTCGCCTTACATGCTCTAATGCGTATTACTACACAAATCTTGGCATGCGTCCTTCTGTTTCACTTAAGGGAACGGAAAATGTTTTAAATATTGTGGGTGATTCAGACCGAATCGGGCTTATAAACGATTCGACCGCCAAAATGTCGCAAAACGGAAAGGAAATTTTCAACCGTTCGGGCAGTGCCACGGATTATATTGTTAAAATAGATCCGAAATCTTCAATAACCAAAGTGGATACAGGCACGGAGAACAAAAAGATAGGTTCAAACTTCTGCATAACATGGCGTATCAGTGCAGAAGAATATTATACGGACAACAGCGGTAAAGTCTATATTCCCCAGGAAGGCGGAACGTTCTACGACCTTCTTCCAAACGGCGCCCAGCTTGACGTTTCTTCGGTTAAAATAACAGCTTCGGGAAGTACGCTTGATGATACGCTTGATGCCGGAAGCTACACAATAAGCCAAAAAGGTAATTACAAAAACACGGGCCGTACGCTTGTTACAATAAAGATAAACGAGACGACAAACACAGGATACCGCATAACCTACACGACGGTTCATGCGTATGAGGCAATCCAGGACTATGGAAAGAGCCTTCTTAACAGCGTTGCTTATGAAACTGGAAATGACAAGATTGCAGGCGGCTTTGCAGATGACGGCGGAAAACTTACGGACAAGACGGTTATGTCAGACCTTGACTCGGAAACCGATGCTAAAAAGTTCCTCTATGCAGAGAAGAGGTATTATATCGAAATCCTTATGGGGCAGTATGCCGGCCTTACAAAGCAGGTAAGGAGCGACAGCGATTCTGAGTACAGCAAAGAAACTTATGTAAATAAGGGCGGCTCGTATTCCTACAAGATAAGAGTCGGAAACAACAAGCTTGACCGCTCGAAGAACCTTATATTCTTTGATTCGATAGAAAATTACTATCAAACAGCAGATCAGACAT
>CAVHKC010000194.1:0-1710 GCA_963636455.1 Ruthenibacterium lactatiformans | reverse complement strand
GCCAACCAAAGAATCCGAATGGAAAGGAACTTTGACAGATATTGATCTTTCAGTCTTAAAGCAAAGCGGTGCAGAACCTGTGGTTTACCTTTCGGCTGCAAACTCGCTTAATGTGGCTGCACATCACGACCTGAGCGAAAAGGATGCAGACGGAGAAAATATCTGGCTTGAGCAAAGCGCATTTGTTGAAAAGTACGGAAGCATCGGTAAAGCAACAGCAGTTGCAGTAGATGCAAGCAAGAAGGCGGACGGCACAGACTTCATTCTTGAAGCGGGAAAAGCCGTAAGAATTACTCTTTATATGACAGCTCCCGAAAGCATTGATTCGGGTAATATTGATGCAGAGTCCTACAACAATGCCTTTCTTTCGCTTGGAAGAATAACAGGAGAAGGGTCTGCCGAAACCATTACTGCAGACTTTGTGCATCACGATTATACAACGGCTCACTACCGTGTAAGCAACACAATTGCACTTAAGAAAGTTGATAAAACAAACATACAAAAAACAATAAAGGGTGCAAAATATCTCCTTAGGGGAACTTCTGATTACGGAACAGAATACAACGAATCATTAACCTCGGGAAACAACGGAAACTTCTCGTTTACAGAGATCGAAAAGGGAAGCTATGAGCTTGTGGAGACCTCATGCACGAACGACTGGTTCCTTGACACAAATGTCTACAATGTGACTGTAGGAACAGACGGACAGGTTCAAATCGAAGGCTTGGAAAAGGGAACAGACGGCAGGTTTATTCTTAAAGATGCACCGAGAATTCATGCTGATTTAGCATTTAAAAAGATCGACTGCATTGACACATCCAAAGGCTTAAACGGAGTGCAGTTTGTGCTTACCGGAACTTCCGATTACGGAACAGATGTCTTCATGCATGCAGAATCCTCAGGAAAGAACGGTGCCGTGGAAGCAGGCAATGTTTTCTTTGAAAATTTGGAGCTTGGAACCTATAAGCTTTCTGAAACTGCAACAAAAGAAGGCTATATCCTAAGCAAAACCGAATGGACGGTTAAGGTCGATGAAAGAGGGGTTGCCGTGCTTAAGGATTCGGAAGGCGAAGAAATCACCAAGGGCACGGACGGAGTTTACCGAGTAGAAAACGAGCCGCTCCATTCAATCCGCTTTGTGAAGACTTCGACTTATGGCAATAATATCACGCTTGAAGGTGCCGAATTCTCACTCACGGGTGTTTCAAATTACGGAACAAATACCAATGCGACGGCAACATCAGATTCAGACGGAATCGTGGTTATTGAAGGTCTTGAGTCAGGGACTTATCAGCTTAAAGAAACAAAAGCACCCGAAGATCATGAGCTTAATACGACTGCCTACAAAGTAATCGTAAGCAAGGACGGAAGCTTTGAAATTGAAGGCCTTGGAACGACAACAATAGGAACAGCAACTCTTTACGATTTTAAAGATGTGAAGAACACAGGAACAGTAAAGCTTACCAAGGTTTGGAAGGATGATTCCACAAACAGCAAAAGAACCGTCCCCGATATGACGATTGCCACCACGAAGCCTTCCAAGAATCCGGACGGATATACGATAACATTCAATGCAAACGGCGGAAACTTTACGATTGACGGCAAATCTGCGACGACAAATGATATCGTATACTCGACTACCGGAGAAATTTTAAGCGGAACATATTACACGCCGACAAGCACTTCGGGAACCTTTAAGGGCTGGTATAC
>CAVHKC010000193.1:0-3275 GCA_963636455.1 Ruthenibacterium lactatiformans | reverse complement strand
ATGCTAAGTGTAATACTTATCGGAAACAACATTGTCAATCTTTCGGCTTCATCGCTTACGACAATTCTTTTCCAGACGGCTTTCGGAAATAAGTATGTCAGCATCGGAACAGGCGTGATTACGCTGCTTATCCTTGTTTTCGGCGAGGTTTCGCCAAAGACTACAGCAACCTACAGGGCGGAAAAAATCGCACTGAAATTCTGCCCGATAATTTGGGTTTTGATGACAATTCTTACACCGCTTGCATTTATAATCAACGCAATCGCATTCGGTGTGCTCAAAATCATAGGCGTTGACAGGACAGCCAAGAAGACGATCACCGAAAGCGAACTTCGGACAATCGTAAATGTAAGCCAGGAAGAAGGCCTCATTGAAAATGACGAAAAAACATTCATCAACAATGTTTTTGATTTTTCCGACACAACAGTGAAGGAAATAATGGTTCCGAGGATAAATGTCACATTCATAAAGGCAGATGCGACTTATGATGAAGTGTCGAAGATATTTGAGGAAAATCTTTTTACGAGATTTCCCGTTATTGACGAAGACGATAAGGTGACGGGCCTTATCAATATAAAGGATTTTGCTTTTTATCCGCAGGATAAGGCGGCACAGTTTTCAGTGAATGATTTCTTAAGGCCGATTGAATATACATACGAACACAAAAAGGTTTTGGAACTTTTGAAGGAGCTTAAGGAATCGCATGCGAACATGCTTGTTGTGCTTGACGAATACGGTGATACTGCAGGCATTGTCACGCTCGAAGATCTGCTTGAAGAGCTTGTGGGCGACATAAGGGATGAATATGATGACGATGAAAAGAAAGACATCCAAAAAGTTGCACCACACGAATATATAATCCGCGGTCATGTGAGCCTGGACGATATAAATGACAAGCTTGAAACGGAGCTTGCATCGGAAGATTTTGACTCCATAGGCGGGCTTTTGATAGAAAAGCTCGGAAGGCTTCCGGAAAACGGCGACAGCGTGGAGGTCGGAAATATTGTTCTTAAAGCCCAAAAGGTCGACAAGAATAAGATCGAAGAAGTAAAAATGATCGTCAAAAATCAGTAAGAATCAAACAAATTCAGCAAAGCTTACGGCAGCGGTGTTTTTTTAAAAGCCGTGCCATAGGTGCAGACAAGGTATATGAATCAAGGAACAAATCAGGACATAATTCAAAAGCTTAACATCGGACTTACCAAAGAGCAGGTTGAACAAAAGACAGCCGAGGGCTTGGTAAACGGCGAGATTGACGTAAAAACAAAAAGCTACGCTCAAATAGTAAAAGAAAATCTTTTTTCTCTCTTTAATCTTGTGAATGTCATTTTGGTTGCCTGCATAATATATGTGGGCTCGTGGAAAAACGCTTTGTTTTTTCTTGTGGTAATCTGGAATTTTCTCATAGGAACAATTCAGGAAATACGCGCAAAGAGGACAATAGAAAAGCTTTCTTTGCTTTCCGCACCCAAGGCACATGTTTTAAGGGACGGAAAAGTCGAAGACATTGCACTGAAAGATATTGTCCTTGGCGAAATAATGGTTCTTAAGAACGGAAACCAGGTTTGCGCAGACTGCGTTGTGTTAGACGGTGAATGCCAGGTAAACGAAAGCCTTATCACAGGCGAAAGTACGCCGATTCTCAAAAAAAGGGGAGACCACCTTCTTTCCGGAAGCTTTCTTGTTTCGGGGAAGGTCAAGGCTGAAACCGAAAATATCGGACAGGACAATTATGTAACGAAAATCACGCTCGGTGCAAAATTCTACAAGAAATCCGGTTCGGTTATAATGAATTCGGTCAAGATGATTGTAAGAGTCGTTGCTATTGCGATTATTCCTTTGGCAGGGCTTTTTGTCTGGAACAATTTCTTCAGAGTTGATCAGCCTTTCGATGAAGCGATGGTGCACACGGTTGCTGCGATTTCTGCCATGATTCCGGGAGGGCTTGTGCTGCTTGTGAGCGTGGTGCTTGCTGTCAGCGTAGTAAGGCTTGCGGTTCACAAAACGCTTGTGCAGGATCTGTACTGTGTTGAAAATCTTGCAAGAATCGATGTTCTTTGTCTGGATAAAACAGGAACAATCACGGAGGGCAAGATGAGCGTTGAAGAAATCATCCCAGCCTTTGAAGACGAAAGCAAGTCGGAATCTGCAAGAAATGAAATTGAAATTTTTGCAAAAAGCATGGAAGATGACAATTCAACCATAAATGCGATAAGAGATTATTTCAAAATCTCGGCTGACGATATGGCTGAAAATGTGAAGGCTAATGCAAAAAATTTAATAACAGTTCCGTTTTCTTCGGAACGCAAATGGAGCCTGCTTTATTTAAAAGATGAAAAACGCTCATATATCATGGGCGCACCGGAGTTTGTATGCCCCGATTCCGAGAAAAGATTTGAAAAAACACTCGAAGAATACAAGCTTGCCGCAAAAAGAGTTGTTGTTTTTGCAAGCTCTGAAAACAGCCCTGAGGGCATGGCACTTCCAAAAGATATAAAGCCGCTTGCGTTTATTATTATCGGCGACAAAATAAGAGAAAATGCAAAGGAAACGCTTGAGTATTTCCGCAAGGAAGATGTTTTGCTTAAGGTGATTTCGGGAGACGATCCCCTCACTGTTTCAAACATCGCAAAGGAAGCAGGCCTTTTGAATGCTGACAAATATATAGATGCTTCAGAACTTGATTCACTTGAAAAAATCGAAGAGGCAGTGGAGAAATATACAATTTTCGGAAGAGTTACGCCGTATCAGAAGCTTGATATCGTGAAGGCTTTGAAAAGCCACGGCCACGCCGTGGCAATGACAGGCGACGGAGCAAATGACGTGCTTGCACTCAAGGAAGCCGACTGCTCGATTGCAATGCAGTCGGGTGCTGAGGCTGCAAGAAATGTTGCGAATATGGTTCTGCTTGATTCAAATTTTGCTTCGCTTCCGATTGTGGTGGCAGAAGGCAGAAAGTCGATAAACAATCTGCAAAGATCGGCGGCGCTTTATCTTACAAAAACGACTTATGCTTTCATAATGGCGATACTTTTTATATTTATGGTATCAATCCGCTATCCGTTTGAAAGTATTCAGGTTACGCTTATCGGAGGAATGACGATAGGAATTCCCTCGTTCTTCCTTGCACTTGAGCCCAATAACGAAAGAATAAAATCACACTTTCTTTTCAATGTGTTCAAGGTTGCGATTCCTACCGGAGTGATGACGCTTGCGGCGATTTTGACTGCCGTGTTTTATGCAAAAAACAATCTCGGAGCGGATGCGGTGCAGTA
>CAVHKC010000192.1:0-3288 GCA_963636455.1 Ruthenibacterium lactatiformans | reverse complement strand
GTATTATAGTAAATAATTTTATAAGCTTAGTTATCGTTTTCGCTTCTATTTGCAGTTTCTTTTAAATTTGAATCCCGCTGCGCTCATCGAAGCCAAAGCCATTCCCGCAAGGATAATCCACAAAGCGTTGTTTGCCGTATCGCCTGTCTGCGGATTCTTATCCGTGGTCTTTTCTGTAGTCTTTTCAGTGCTCTTTTCTTCGCCGCTTGTTTCGGGAGTTTCTTTATCTTTGTCGCCGGTTTCTTCATCAATATAATTCGGGTCTTTTGCACCGCAGTAGATGCAGACGCCGTCTTTATATTCATGTTCCGTCTTTGCAATTACCTCCGTTGAAGTTTCGCCGCATTCGGTGCAGGTGTATGTCAGAACGCCCTCTTCCGTGCAGCTTGGCTTCTTTGTGACAGTGCCTTCATCCCAGGTATGTCCGCCTTCATGAAGCGAAACATCACTCATGTCGTAAAGAGATGTGCTTCCGTTCAAAAGCCTCTTGTAGGCAACCATTGCATAATATCCCTCGTATGTGGATATCGTATCAGCCGACTTCGAAGTGGACATATATTTGAATCCGTCGTCTGTAACGAATGTGCAAAGTGCATCAATCATATTCTTTCCGTCAACGATGAATCTTTCGTCTGTTGTCGGATTTATTCCGAGTGCCGTAAGAGCAACTATCACCTGTGATGTGCTGCAGGAATTGTTTCCGAACGAGCCGTCTTCCGACTGCTGTGTGGCAAGCCATTCAAGAGCACTGTCAACAGAAGTCTTTACAACTGAATTCAGATTGTAATAAGGTGCCATTGCAGTGATCGCTTCCGCCGTAGCGTCTATATCGGTGTAATACTGTCCGCCGTAGGTGTATCCCCAGCAGCCCTCTGCCGTCTGCTGTTCTATGATTTTTTCAATGAGAGCCTGGCGTGTCGTCTGGGTTTTTCCTGTTTCGGCATCCGGGATTTCATACTTGTGGCTGTCCAATGCAATCAATGTGAAGATTACATCTGTAATATAGCCCGAGCCTGTCACCTCATCCAAATCGGAGAATTTCTCCAAAAGGTTATTCCCGCAGAAGTTCTGAGGATCATAGCCTGCAGATGTGAGTGCAAGAATCATTCTTGGTGTGGGTGAAATGTTGTCCTTCAAAACGCCCACATATTCGTCCAAAGGCTTCTTTCCTGCCCTTGCAAGGCCGAGGAAGTACCAGTCGTTGCTTGAATTGTATTTCTCGTCAATC
This sequence comes from Ruthenibacterium lactatiformans, assembly GCA_963636455.1. Taxonomy (GTDB): domain Bacteria; phylum Bacillota; class Clostridia; order Lachnospirales; family Lachnospiraceae; genus RGIG5612. Next base: position 2,060 of record CAVHKC010000192.1, on the reverse strand, counting down.
GAAGCTTTAAGCTTTGAATCGACAATATTTGTCATTGCTTCATATGCTTCGTCAAATCCCAAAACCTTTTTGTCTTCATCAGGTGCCGGTGTTGCGCTTTCGGACTCAAAGGTTATTGTGTACAAGAGTGTCGAATTCCATGACGAATCATAAGGTGTCTGAACCTGAATATAGTCATTTTCACCATTCTTGTCATAATCGACAGCCACTTCAACTTCCTTTACTCCTGTGTAAAGATCGTCATCGTCATAGAGTCCGTAAATATATTCTCCTGCTTTGCTGTAGTTATATGCCAGCATATTATCGGAAACAGCAATTTTAACCTTTTCGCAGCCTTCGGGGATTTTTACCGTATAGGTTCCCACCTGAACTGTTTCCTTTGTCATATAATCAAAATAGCTGTAGTTGTTCGGAGTATATGTGATGTTCGTAAGCGGTATTCCTTCGTACGAAACTTCAAATGTATATGCATTTTCAAACTGAATAGCATAAAGGTTTTCGGATGTCCATGAATCATCATAAGGCGTCTGGATATATACATAATCCGGAAGTGCGCCGTTTGCATCCGCATTTACTTTGGCAGCCGTTTGGCCGACTTTTCCGTTGTCTGCATATGTTCCGTCGCCTTCGGCACCGCATGAGGAAATATATGTTCCGTTCCTGTCATAGCCATAAGCCAGTGCCGCAGCCGTGAAGCTTAAATTTACCACATCGGGTGTTCCGTAAAGAGAAACAGTATATAAATCCATTTTCTTTTCGGGATATATGTAGCCGTACTGATCTGCATTTGGATCATCCGGTGCATATTCAGCGCCATAATATGTCAGGCCGTCTTTTTCATACGCTGAAACAAATCCGTCGGTTGTCGAAAAGCCGATTTTTTCCGGTGTGGGAATCGGGTCTTCCTTGGCAGCACCCTGAATGATGAATACATACGTTTCATAATCATCATCCATTGCAAAGACACCGTAGATATTGGAAAAATCAAGACTTTCTGCCGCCGTGTTAAGCTCAACATCCTTGTCTGCTTGCAACTGGCTGTATTCAATGCCGAAGCCTTTGTTAACATCAACAATGTTCGTGCCATCTACATAGGTGTACGAAGAATAAAGCCCGGCAAAAGCACCGCTGTCCGACATCTTTTCAGCAAGATCCGTAAATTCCAGATTTGTGGTCGCATTGCCGATATTGTAGTAATAAACCGGGCAGTCGAAGCTTGTGTGCGTTCCGATCACCGTGCAGTCTGCAATCGATATTTTCGTTGTTTCGGAGCTTATATCCGAAAGAAGCATTTCTTCCGATGAAGAAATCGCCTGCGTGTTCTGAGTCCGCACATTGTCAGCGGTTTGTGTGACATCTTCGGCAAATACCGTCACAGAAAACAGCATACATGCCGCAAGAACAAAAACCGTGAACCTTGCAAACTTTTTCTTTAAAAAGAGTTTCATAAGTCACCTTCCCTACTAAATTTACCTCATTCAGGCATTTTATTATTTGGTTTAAAAAAAGAGCCGTACATCAAAAGATGTACAGCTCCGTTTTTACTGTATCAACATGCCTGATTGAGTCCTCGCAATCAAGAAATCATTATAAAACAAGCATGTCTTCTGGCTCATGGCTCAAGCGCTTGAATCTTGCCTTCTCAAAAGAAATATGAAAATTCTTTCAATGGCCAAATTTCCTTAAATGATTCAAGCTCGCCATTCACAGCGGCGGGTCCGTTCCGGATTTGCACCGGATTCCATCTTAGCTCCGAATTAACGGAGAACTTGTCTTTGGTTGATGATATCACAAGCATTTTTCAGTGTAAAGTTTTGAAAATCATTTTTGATATATAATTCCAACTTTCAAAACAAAATACAAACTTCCACCTTCCCAAAAAGCACAGGATTTTTTCTAATCCCTGTTCAAATACTTTTTAATAAATGCCTTACGGGTGCCGCACCCGTGAATTTAATTTCACCTGTGCGGCAGCCCTTATTGTTTAAATTTTTATATTTTCAAACTATCTGCCGCTCTTCTTTCTTCTTGCGAAAGTTCCTGCGGCTGTTCCTGTGCCG
>CAVHKC010000191.1:0-3297 GCA_963636455.1 Ruthenibacterium lactatiformans | reverse complement strand
GCGCCTTGTAATCTTCATCGCTCATATCGGAATTTGCCTTCTTATAGTTTCTTAATTCCGTTAAAGCGCTTGTGTAATATTCATCCGACAGTGCGTTGGAATCTTCATAGGATTGTTTTAAATTTGCCAAATACTGTGCCGCAGTTTCCTGTGTTATGTTGTCTGTTTCCATCGAAAGCTTCTGCAATTCGCTGATTTGGTTGCTCCTTAAGATTTCAAGCTTTTCTTGCTGTAAATCCTGAACCTGCTGCATATAATCTTTGATACTCGTGATATCCTCGTCTCTTAATGACCTTTGTTCGCTCAAAGCCTGCTTGTAAATGGCAGTTATATTATTTTCGGCTTCTTCGATTTTCGAATCCAAATCGCTGATGGTGTTGCCGTGGCTGCTTAAAAGCTCGTTATAATCCGTCAAAGTTGGCTTTGTTTCTTCAAGTGCCGCCGCAAATTCCTTTATCTTTTCATTGTCTGCCGCAATGGCTTCCGCCGCTTTTCTGCTTTTGTCTTCTATGCCGAAAAGCATTTCGCCCACAATAGATACAATGCTTTCAAGGCCTTTTACAAGCCCGTTCACTATTGCGTTCAAAATCTGCGGCATTGCTTGTGCCAATTCGGCAACCACTTGAGGAATTGCCTGCACTATGCCCATAAGCAAAGTCGTTGCCGCCTCTACAATCCTCGGAAGTGCGTTTGCAAGCGTTGTTACGATTGATGTTATAAATTCAGGCAGCATTTCAACAATGTCTGTCAATGTTTCTCCTACCGATTCGATTATATCGGGAAGCGCCGCAACAAGGGCTTTAAGCACAGACTGAAAAACGCTCATCAAAGCTTTTATAAATGTCGGTGCTGCTTTGATAATCTCCGAAACAATATTCACAAGCATTTCCGCTACATCGTCAACCACGCCTTCAAATGAATCCGCTAAGCCTTCAAATGCCTTGCCCATTCCTTTAACTGTCTGCTGGATGCGCGGCAGCATGTTGCTGAAATTTGTTATCAGGTTGCTTGTGAACTTGTCAATCAGACTGTCAAGGTCTGCCGTCTCGTCTGCCATGCCCGTCAAAAGGTTTTGCCACGCCGCCTGCATTGCTTTTGTCGAACCTTCGATTGTACTTGCCGCCTCTTTTGCGGTTGTACCCGTAAAACCTAAGTTTTCCTGTATCTTATGGATAGCCGCTATTATTTGGTCAAAAGGAACATCTTTGACAGTTTCTGCTGTTACTTCCACGGTATCGCCCAAAACTCCCGAATCGTTGATAAGCCTTGCCATCTCTGTCTGCGTTCCGCCATAACCCAATTTCAGGTTATCAAGCATTGTATAATTGTCCTTAGCAAAGCCTTGATATGCATTTGTTATCATCGTCATATCAGTGCCCATCTTGTTGGCATTGTCGGACATATCCTGCATAGCAACATCCGCAACGGCAGCTGCTCTTTTTGTGTCTCCTTCTAATCCTTGAAGCAGCGTTGCAGAAAAGCCTGTTACTTGTTCCATGTAATCGTTGGCCGACATTCCTGCCGATGCATAAGCATTCATTGCATATTGCAAAACATCGTTTGAACTGTCTTTGAAAATAGTTTCAACGCCGCCAACTAACTGCTCATATGACGCATAATTGTTTACTGCCTGCTTTCCGCAGTCAACAATAGCAGAAGAAAGTTTTTTCAAGCCGTCAATGGCAGCCGTTATCGCGCTTGAAGCAAGATTTGCCAAAACATTTTTATAAACGGTGTAACCTTCTGAACCTTTTTCTGCCTTTTCGCCCGAATCTTCCGCTTCCTGTCCCAGATTCTTCAGTTCTTTGGCGGTCTTGTTGCAGTCTGCCTGTGCACTGTTTATCTCCGTTCGCATTTTGGACATCGATTTTTCGTTGGCGTCTTGTGCCTGCGTTGATTTTTGAACCTGTGCCGCAAGGTCTGCAACCTTTGCCTTTTGTGCCTGATATTCGCTTGAAGTCGTTCCCAATGTCTTTCCGATTTCTTCAAGCTTGCTCTTTTCCTGATTATATGCGGCAACAAGCTTATCGTGCTGTGCCGTCTGCTGTGAATAGCTTGTGCTCATGCTTGCATATTGGGATTTCAAAACATTAAGCTTGTTTGTCTGCTCTGTAAGCTTCTTGTTCAAAACTTCTTCCTGCGCCGCAAGTGCTGTTACCGACCTGTCGTTTGAATCGAACGAGGTTGAAACGACTTTCATTTCGGACGCAACCTCACGCAGATTCTGCGTTATCTGACTTAATGCTCTTTTGTATTCGCTTTCTCCTGTAAGCTTGACCGCTCCGCCGAATGACATAAGCGTTCACCTCCTAAAACCATTCCTCGCTCTGCATTGTCTTTGCGTCCAATTCGTCATAAGTCATATTCGCTTTAAACAACCGCATTTCCAATGCAAAATTATCTTTATAGTGTCCGTAAAGTCTGAAAAACATATTTACGGTTAATCTGCCCGTTTCCTTGATTGTAAGCTTAAGCTTTGTTGTGCCCACAAAATAAAACCACGAAAAATCTATAATCGGGCTTTCTTCTTCCTCGTGGATTATGCGTTTTTTGATGGTGTCTCAACGCTTCCCACAACTGTTTTATTTATTGCCTGCAAAGCATTCTTTTCGCCTATTTCCGAAAGAATGCGCCCGATTTGCTTTGATGTGAAAAAAGGGATTTCCGTTTTGTTTTCTTCGTTTTCAATGTCTATCCCCTCGTTAAGCATTGCGCAAAGCCCGAACTTTACGGCTTTTGCGGAAGGCTCGCCCTCCGTGCCGTCTGTCATTTCGCCCCATTTTTGCGTTGAACCGAACTCTTCTTGAATTTTTTCCATTACATTCAAATTAAAGACAAGCTTATATTCTCTGCCTTTATATTCTATTTTTCCGTTAAAGTCTCTCATCTCATTCTCCTTATAATTTGCTTAACGAAATAAGGACTGCCGCTTGGTGCGACAGCCCCTTTTTAATTGCTTAATTTCACGATGCATTTGTAGTTGCGCTTGCCATAAGTCCTTCAAGGTATGTAAGTGCCTCTGTTTCATCGTCAAATGTCTTTGAAACCGACCACTTGCCATTTGCAAGCGTTGAGATAATTCCTTCAATTTCCGAAGTCGAAAATTCAAGGCTCTCGCCCTTTGTTGTATCGTCCTGCGAAGGCTCTGAAAATTTAACCTTATACAAAAATTCAACCTTGTACTTCTTTGCTCCTGCAACAATCTTTGTTATCACTCTTCCGAATCCGACATAAGGTGCCGTGTCGTTGGCATTTCTTATCATCGCGCCGTCTTCAGAAACTGTATGTCCCAAAAGC
>CAVHKC010000190.1:0-3307 GCA_963636455.1 Ruthenibacterium lactatiformans | reverse complement strand
GCACTTGCGTTCAAATGGGTTCTTGTTAACATGGCGATTTCATTCGTTGTTCTGCTTGCCGTGAACATGCTCGAAAAGAGAGCAAGAACGACAACTTCAAGAAAGGCGGCTTAATATGTCTGTTTATGTGGATATCGAAAAACGCCTGGGAGATTTTAAGCTTAAAGCGAAATTCGAGGCAGGAAATGAAGTGCTTGCGCTTCTTGGAGCTTCCGGCTGCGGAAAAAGCATGACGCTTAAATGCATTGCGGGAATAGAAAAACCAGACAGAGGGATTATCAAGGTTGATGATGTCACGCTTTTCGATTCGGAAAAGCATATAAATCTCTCACCCCAAAAAAGGCATACGGGGCTGATGTTTCAAAATTATGCACTTTTTCCGAACATGACCGTAAGGCAGAACATTTATACCGGAATAAAAAGCGAAAAAGACAGCAGCATAAGAAACAGAAAAATCGATGAGATCATGGAAAGCTTTGGGCTTACCGATCTTGCAGAACATCTGCCTTCTCAGCTTTCGGGCGGCCAGCAGCAAAGGACGGCTCTTGCAAGGATCTTTGTTTCAAACCCCAATATTTTGCTTTTGGACGAGCCTTTCTCGGCTCTTGACAGCCACTTGAGGTTCAGACTGGAGCAGGAAATCAGGCAGGTGCTTGAAGAATACGGAAAAAGTGTAATATTGGTTTCTCATGACAGGGACGAGGTGTTCCGCCTTTCGGACAAGATTGCCGTCATGGATCACGGTGATATAGAAGCTTTCGGAACGAAAGAAGAGGTTTTCGCAAACCCGACGACGAAAGCCGGAGCTGTTCTTACAGGCTGCAAGAATATATCAAAAATCGCAAAAATTAACGATCACAGGGTTCTTGCGGTTGAATGGGGAATTGAAATTGAATTGGAAAAGACGGTTTCTGACGAGGAATATATCGGTGTGAGAATGCATGATGTCTGCATAGGCAGCGGAAAGAACGGCTTTGTCTGCGATGTTGTAAGAGAAATCGAAAATCCCTTCTCATATACAATAATGCTCAAGCCTTCGGGGAAGAATGCTGAAGCGGAACTGGGCATAGATTTAAGCAAAGAAAAGTGGAATGAATTAAGAGGAGAAAAGCTGGAAATAAATATTCCCGCTGAAAATATGTTTCTTTTAAGAGACGAATAAAAATGATAGAATAAGCATGAGTGTTTAAATAAAACATGAAAAGCATATATATTTTAAGGGTTGATATGGCATTACATAATGTGTGCTTCCCATGAAGAAAAAAGATAAGGGGGAAACAAAGTGAAAAACAATGCGACAGAATATCAAAAGGCAAGAGACATGCTGCTTGATATTGTTAAAGCTGTTTATACCGAAAAGGTTCCGCTTGAAAAAAGCTACGGACGGGTGCTTGCAGAAGAAATAAAAGCAAATGTCAATGTGCCCGAATTTGATCGCTCGCCGCTTGACGGCTATGCATTAAGGTCAGAGGACACACTGAATGCATCAAAAGAAGATCCCGTTACATTGAAAATCTTGGAAGAAGTTCCCTGCGGAGCGCTGCCTTCAAAGGCGGTTGTTGAAGGTACAGCTGTGAAGATCCTTACGGGTGCTCCTATCCCTGAGGGTGCAGACAGCGTTGTGATGTTTGAAAAAACGCACTTTACAGCAGAAACCGTGGAGATTTTCTCGCCAATAAAGCATGATGAAAATATTATCCATGCGGGTGAAGATGTTAAAAAAGGAACGGTTCTTGCAACAAAGGGCATGATTATAGATGCCGGAATTGCCGGAACTTTGGCTGCTCAGGGAGTGATGTATCCGCATGTTTTTGCAAAACCTGCGGTAGGAATCATTTCCACGGGAAGCGAGCTTTTGGGCGAAGATGAAGAAGCAAAGCCCGGAAAAATCCGCAACACAAACAGATATATGCTGACTGCGGCACTTGAAAACATAGGCTGTATTGCAGATTATGTGGGAACCGCAAAGGATTCGGCAGAAGAAATAGAAGATCTTATCAACATCGGCTTAACATTCAGCGATGCAATAATCCTTACAGGAGGGGTTTCGGTCGGAGATTATGACTTGACGCCTGCGGCAATGGAAAGAGCGGGAGTTGAGATTTTGGTAAGGGGCGTTGCTTTAAAACCGGGAATGGCTTGTGCTTTGGGGCATAAAAACGGCAAGCTTGTGTGCGCACTTTCGGGAAATCCCGCATCATCGCTTACAACGTATTTTTCGGTTGTACAGCCGTGTCTTCAAAAGCTTGCGGGATTTAAGGATTATATCCCCAAAATGTTTGATATTGTTTTGCAAAACGATTTTCCAAAGGCAAGCAAAGGAACAAGAATGATCAGAGGCAGGCTGGTTTTGGAAGATGATAAGGTGACAATTGCAAACTCAAAAGAGCAGGGAAATGTTGTCATAAGCAGCATGATAGGAAACACTGCAATGGCGGTTGTTCCGGCAGGGAGCGGACCGCTTAAGGCAGGAACTGTTTTGAAAGGATTTCTTATATGAAAAAAATAAAAGTTGAAGATGCAGTCGGAATGGAGCTTTGCCACGATATAACGGCAATGAACGACAATTTCAAGGGGGCCGCTTTCAAAAGAGGCCATGTTGTGACAAAAGAAGATATTCCGAAGCTTCTTGACATCGGAAAAAGAACGGTTTTTGTCTGGGAAGCGAAAGAAGATGAAATTCACGAAGAAGACGCCGCAAGAAGAATGGCAAAAATGGCAGCCGTGGAAAATGCCCATTATACGGAACCTTCCGAAGGAAAGGTTCTTCTTGTGGCGGAAAAAGAAGGAATGTTCAGGGTTAATACAAGCCTTTTGAAAAAAATAAATTCAATCGGCGATATAACAATTTCCACACTTCCCGACCACTACCATGTTAAAGAAGGCGACAGGCTGGCTTCCATGAGGATTGTTCCGCTTGTCACAAAAGAGGCTCAGATAATTGAAGCCGAGAAGCTTTGCGAAAATGAAAAATTGCTTGATTTGAAGCTTTTTGCGCATAAAAAGGCTGCAGTAATCATTACGGGCTCGGAAATTTATTCAGGAAGAATCAAAGACAAATTCGAGCCTGTGATAAGGGCAAAGCTTGCAGAATATCCGTGTGAAATAATCGGTGTTTCAATCTGTGACGATGAGTTGGATATGATGGTTGAGACAGCAAAGGAATATATTGCAAAGGGTGCGGATTTTCTCATATTCAGCGGCGGAATGTCGGTTGATCCGGACGACCTTACGCCAACGGCAATCCGCATGTTGGGCGCAGATGTTGTAAGCCACGGAGTGCCTTCTCAGCCAGGAAACATGACTC
>CAVHKC010000189.1:1367-3316 GCA_963636455.1 Ruthenibacterium lactatiformans | reverse complement strand
CTTTTCCGATATTTATTATGGCATCCAAATGATGCGCACAACTTCTTAATTTTGCTCTTTCTTTACTTGTCATTTTCTTTTATCTTAAAATAATTGCTTCATTAATAGAATTCATTATTATTTATAATATTCAAACTCGTGTCCGTAAACTTTGACGGTGTCGCCTTCTTCCATGCCAAGCTCAAGCAGTCTGTCAATAATGCCCTGTTCCTTCATGAAATTCTGGAAGAACATAAATCCTTTTTCCGATTCGAGGTTTGTGTAGCCAAGCATTCTCTCGACTCTTGCACCTTCTACACTATATACTTTATCCTCAATTTTTTCAATCAAAAGAGGCTCGTTTTCATCATCGCCTGTGCTGTACGGCGTAATCTCGCTTTCAAAAACAAAGTTCTCGTCCTTAATCGAATCAAGCATATCTTTTACATAATATAAAAGTGCCTTCACACCCTCACCTGTTGCCGCAGAGATAAGAAAGACTTTTATGTCTTCGCTTTCAAAGGCTTTCTTGATTTCTCCAAGAATCAAGTTTCTTTCTTCACTGTCAAAAATCAAATCCATTTTATTGACGGCAATCACCTGTTTCTTTTTCATGAGGATATTGTTGTATTTTGAAAGCTCCAAATTAATTGCTTTTATATCGGAAATGGGATCTCTTCCTTCCGTTCCGGCGCCGTCAACTAGGTGAATAATAACCTTGCAGCGTTCAATATGCTTCAAGAATTCATGACCGAGGCCAACTCCGTCGGATGCACCTTCAATAAGGCCCGGGATATCTGCAATCACAAATCCGTCGTCGCCCAAATCGACAACACCGAGATTGGGCTCAAGTGTTGTAAAATGATAGTTGGCAATCTTAGGCTTTGCATTTGAAACCGAAGAAAGGAATGTGGATTTTCCCACATTTGGAAAGCCAACCAAGCCAACATCCGCAATAACCTTAAGCTCTAAAATAACTTCGATTTCTTTTGACTTGCCCCCCGGCTGCGCATACTTGGGAGCCTGCATTGTCGATGTTGCATAATGCATGTTGCCTTTTCCGCCTCTGCCGCCTTTTAAAATTATGTACGGTTCGTCAGACTGTGCCATATCATGGATAACTTTGCCTGTTTGAGCGTCTTTTATCAATGTTCCCTTAGGTACTTTCAAAACAAGGTCCTCGCCGTCTGCACCGTGGCATCGGTTGTTTCCGCCTTCTTCTCCGGGGGTGGCTGCATATTTTCTTTTGTGTCTGAAATCCGCAAGCGTGTTAATGCTTTCATCGATGATAAAGATAACATCACCGCCTCTGCCGCCGTCTCCTCCGTTCGGGCCTCCGTCCGGAACATACTTTTCTCTTCTGAAAGAAACATGGCCGTCACCGCCCTTGCCTGATTTAACAGTGATTTTTGCTGTATCTGCAAACATGATTCGCACCTTATACTTTCTGATTTTTTTCAAACTCCCAAAGCTCCCACCACAAACATTTACCAGAAGATGAGCTTAGAATTTATGCTGACTTTTTATTTATATCCTTCAAAATATGTTTCAATATTTGCAATCTGATACAGAAAAAATTTAAAATCTTCTTTTTGTTATCATAAATGCATAGAGAATCTAAACAAAAATCATTTCCTACAGGTTTTTTACAGCAAAATTGAAACACATATATATTAACAAAAAATAAGGCTTCAAACCATTTGATTTGAAGCCTTGATGAAACAAATTTACTTTTCAGCCGGAAGAACAGAAACCTGAGTTTTGTCTCTTCCGAGTCTGTGGAAGCTTACAACTCCGTCTGCAAGAGCAAATAAAGTATCGTCTTTACCGCGTCCTACATTTTCGCCGGGATGTATTTTTGTTCCTCTTTGTCTGTAAAGGATGTTTCCAGCCTTAACAAACTGGCCGTCGGCTCTTTTCGCGCCTAATCGTTTTGATTCGGAATCTCTGCCGTTTCGTGTAGATCCCAC
>CAVHKC010000189.1:0-1357 GCA_963636455.1 Ruthenibacterium lactatiformans | reverse complement strand
CACACCTTTTTTATGTGCCATCTTTTTTCAACTCCTTTACTTTTTATTTGTCTGAATTCAAAGCATCTTCTGCTTTTTCTTTCAGCTCTTCTGCTTTTTCAGAAACCTTCTTTTTGACCTTTTCAGCCTTTTCCTCGGCATCGGCCTTAACTTCTTCTGCCTTATCTTTGGCTGCTCTCTTTGCCTTGTCAGCCTTAACTTCTGCATCGGCTTTAAGCTCTTCGGCTTTTTCCTTTGCGTCTTTCTTTGCCTTTTCAGCCTTAACTTCGGCGTCAGCTTTGATTTCTTCAGTCTTTTCTTTTGCTGCTTCCTTTGCCTTGTCAGCCTTAACTTCAGCATCGGCTTTGATTTCTTCAGCCTTAACCTCAGCTGCTTCTTTGACTTCTTCGGCTTTTTTGGAAACCTTCTTTACAGCTTCCTTTACAGCAGCTTTTACTTCTTCTGCCTTTTCTGAAATTGTTTCTTTTTCAGGCTCAAGCTCAACTCCGCCCAAAAGAACTTTTTCAATTTCTACTGTAGTGATAGGCTGTCTGTGACCATTTTTCTTGTGATATCCGGTTTTGCTTTTATACTTGTAAACAATAACCTTCTTATCTTTTCCCTGTTCCACAATTTTTCCTTCAACTGCGGCATCAGCAATATAAGGATCACCGACTGTAACCTTTTTCTCACTGACTAAAAGAACCTGATCGAATACAACCTTGTCACCTGCTTCGCCACCAAGCTTTTCAAGCTTAACAACATCGCCTTTAGTAACTTTGTACTGTTTGCCTCCGGTTGCAATAATAGCGTACATTTCGTACCTCCTGTTTCTTTTACTCGCCAATTACGGTGACGATTGCTCGTACTTAAAAAACCTCTTTGTGCGGTCAACTGTGAAATATTAGCATTCCCGGAGTTGCTTGTCAATATAATACAGGCAAATTGCAAAGAAAGTTTCACCGTTTGAGCGTGAAGCCGAACGACACGCCGTTATTAGTATTAGTATTGTAGTTGTTGATGATGCCGCTGCTGCTGATGCGGTACGCGTGATTTACATTTCGAGTATTAGGCGAGCGCAGCCACGCCCACCAAGAAGCGCCTGTGTCACTGCCGGAAGCACTTGCCACCATGTACGGTTCGAGAGATGACCATCCGTTAGGAAACTTTGAAGAGTAGGTAGTTCCCTCATCTGTTCTGCTTGTGTCTCCTATCTCATTACAACTAAACAGCCAGAGAAAGTCATAGCATGTTTTGGTTTTATCTCCTGTTGTGTCGTAACAATCAGAAGCATACTTGACAGCTTTTTGGCCTATTGCTTCCCGCAATTCCGAAGGAAGAGTGTAATACAGGCAGTTACCGTTCGTGTAATTTGTTC
>CAVHKC010000188.1:0-3325 GCA_963636455.1 Ruthenibacterium lactatiformans | reverse complement strand
TACTTGACTTGTCGCAGACAATAACAGGCGGATATTTTAACATGATGATGCTTGTGGATATTGCAAAATGCAAGAAGAAATTCACGGTTCTTTCCGATGAACTTAACGAAGTCGGAAAAAAAGCAGGCGTTCAGATAAAAATCCAGCAGGATGAAATATTTGAGGCAATGCACAGAATATAAAATGATTTTGCAAAATAAAATTGCGGCAATCGGGAAGAGATATGATTAATTATTACGAAATTCAAGAAACCAACAAAATGATCGAAAGCAACAACCTGGATGTAAGGACAATTACACTGGGCATTTCGCTGCTTGACTGCATTGATTCCGATATCAAGAAGCTTAATGACAATATCTACAAAAAAATCACAGAAACCGCAAAAGACCTTGTGAAGGTGGGCGAGGAGCTTGAAAAGGAGTATGCAATTCCTATAGTAAACAAGCGAATCAGCGTAACGCCCATTGCAATTATCGGGTCAAGTGCATGCAAAACAAAAAAGGATTATGTGAAAATCGCAAAGACGCTTGATAAGGCTGCAAAAAAGGTCGGTGTCAATTTTATCGGCGGATATTCGGCAATCGTTTCAAAGGGAATGACGCCTGCAGAAAAGATGATGATTGAATCAATCCCAGAAGCACTTGCCCAAACCGATATTGTTTGTTCATCGGTCAATGTAGGCTCCACCAAAACAGGAATTGACATGGACGCCGTGAAGCTTATGGGAGATATCATCAAGAAAACGGCAGAAAAAACAAAGGATGAGGATTCCTTAGGCTGTGCAAAGCTTGTGGTTTTCTGCAACGCACCGGATGACAATCCGTTTATGGCGGGGGCATTCCACGGAATTTCCGAGGGCGATAAGGTTATAAATGTCGGAGTTTCGGGCCCCGGTGTTGTTAAGGCGGCACTTGAAGAAATCCCGGATGCAAATTTCGAAGAACTTTGCGAGAAAATAAAGAAAACAGCATTCAAGATAACGAGAATAGGTCAGCTTGTTGCAAGAGAAGCCTCAAAGAGGCTTGATATTCCCTTCGGAATAGTAGATTTGTCGCTTGCGCCCACACCGGCTGTAGGTGACAGCGTGGCGGACATTCTTTGCGCAATGGGAATGGACAAGGCAGGAGCACCGGGGACAACGGCTGCTTTGGCACTTCTTAATGACCAGGTAAAGAAGGGCGGTGTCATGGCATCTTCTTATGTCGGCGGTCTTTCGGGAGCTTTTATACCTGTAAGCGAAGATTCGGGCATGATAGATGCCGTAAGCTGCGGTGCAATGACAATAGAAAAACTTGAGGCAATGACTTGTGTATGCTCGGTCGGACTTGATATGATTGCGATACCGGGCGATACAGCGGCACAGACGATTTCAGGGATCATAGCAGACGAAGCGGCAATAGGCATGGTAAACCAGAAGACAACGGCTGTAAGGCTTATTCCGGTTTACGGAAAAAAAGTCGGAGACGATGTGAATTTCGGAGGACTTTTGGGGCATACGCCCGTGATTGCCGTAAACAACACCGATTGCTCGAAATTCGTAAGCAGGGGAGGAAGAATCCCCGCACCGATACACAGCTTCAAAAACTGACAGATTCGCGGAAGATTGCAGGCATTTTTAGTTAAAGTAAACGGCAGAGGGAAATAAATGAAAGTTACCGGAATAATTGCAGAATATAATCCTTTTCACAACGGACATGCATATCATTTAAGCGAAGCAAGAAAGAGGCTTAAAAGTGATTATGTGGTTGTTGTGATGAGCGGAAACTATGTGCAGCGTGGGGCACCCACGATTCTTGACAAATATTCAAGAGCACAGATGGCACTGTGCTGCGGAGCGGATTTGGTGCTGGAGCTTCCGGCGTGCTTTGCAACCGCAAGTGCAGAATATTTTGCTTACGGCGGCGTTTCGATTCTAGATAAGCTTGGCGTGGTTGATGCCTTGTGTTTCGGAACGGAGACTTTGGATTCAAAGAAAAACCTCAAAGATGATGAAGACGGGAGGGCATTTGATTATTCGGAAGATCTCCAGGAGCTTCTTGCAAACGATTTTATGACGATAGCAAAACTTTTAAACGATGAGCCGGAAGAATATCTTGAAGTTTTCAAAGCCGAAATGAAAAACGGAGCGTCTTATGCGGCTGCAAGGTCAAAGGCGATAGCAAAAACAATCGGACAAAAGTATGCCGATATCACCGATACATCAAACAATATCCTTGCGGTGGAATATTTAAGGGCGGTTCTAAAGCTGCAAAGCAAAATCGAAATAGAGCCGATCCCACGCATGCTTGCATCGCATCACGACACAATGATAACAGAGGGCTTTTCTTCGGCAACAGCAATAAGAAATGCCATATTCAACAAGTATGATTTCAATTCAATAGCAGCGACTGTTCCAAAGGATGCATTTGATATTCTTATGGATGCATATCTTGTGACATTTCCTATTTTCAGAGATGACTTTTCCGTTATAGTGGGAGAAAAGCTGCTTGCGGCAAATACTGCCGAGGATTTTGCGCAGTACTTCGGTATAAACAATGATCTGGCAAACAGGATGTTCAATCACAGAAACGATTTTGTTTCGTTCAGCCAGTTCAGAGAACTTATTTCCACAAAAAACAGCAATAAGGCGACTGTAAGCCGTGCCATGATGCACCTTGCTTTGCAGACAACAAAGGCGGATATGGAAAGATATTTAAAGCCGGAAGAAATCAAAGCCGTGAAGGTTTTGGGCTTCAGAAACGAATCAAAACCTTTGCTTTCTGAAATCAAGAAAAAGGGCAGTATAGAGCTTGTCACAAAGCTTGCCGATTATAACCCTGAAAATCCCAAAGAGGATATGATTTGCGAAACCACCCGTGCGGACATGCTTTACAGGCTTGTTGCAAGGAACAAATTTAATGCGGAAAATATCAAAACGCCCTATGAACAGGAAATAATTGTGGTTTGATTTTTCAAAAAAATGCGTGAAAACTGTTTGTTTATGTATGTTTAGAAAAAAAACAATTGCCTTGCTTGTAAAGAAGGCATGAAAAATATATAATAACGAGTTGTACGAATTGTATACAATTTTGGAGGAAAATTGAGATGAAATTTATTGAAAAAATGTTTGAACTTGCAAAGGCAGACAAGAAGACGATCGTTCTGCCCGAGCCCATGGACAAAAGAACTTTCGAGGCTGCAGAAAAGATTCTGAAGGAAGATATTGCAAATCTGATTATTATCGGAACGCCCGAAGAAATCGAAAAATACGGTGCAGGATATGATATCTCAGGCGCAAAAATCGTAGATCCTTTCAACGATCCCAACAAGCAGAAGTACATTGATA
>CAVHKC010000187.1:0-3327 GCA_963636455.1 Ruthenibacterium lactatiformans | reverse complement strand
GCCCGACGAAGAACCGCCCTTTTGTAGCGATATGTGATATATGACCGGGCAACAGTAAATGCATTTTGTTCCATGATATGATTCTCGACCATATCCTGAATTTCTTCCACACTTGGTGACCTGCCGAGAAGCTTGCATTCTTCTGTCACGGAATTCGTTATAAGATATATCGTAAGCGGCCTCATCCTTTCGGTTTCCGCCACTGACTCGTTTGCTTTGATAATTGCCGCCTCGATCTTCGATGCGTCAAATTCGACTTCTTCGCCGCTTCTTTTAATAATCTTCATAACCGTCCCTCTCTTAATCTAAATACATGTTCTCAGAAAACCTCGTTTATGCCTTGCAGCTTTGCTGTAAAAGCGTATTTTTTTCATTTTGGCCTGTAAGAATGTCTTTGAAAATTCTACCATATATTGTGATGTTGTCAACGGCAGAAAACTATATTCTGTGCTTTTTGTTGATTTTTGTACAAAATTGACTGGATTGAAGCTTATGAATTTATGAAAAGTTACAAAATTGAATTTTTTAAGAAAACTGTCTTGATTTTTTGTGAATCCGCTGTCAGTCACGCCTGCATAAATTTAATCAAATGCCAAGCACGTCGGTTGCAGTTTTTTTAACAGATATCGATTTGCCCGGATACCGCACATTCTTGCACGGCAACGACAACTTCTAAATTCAGCTCATGTGCAGATTTTTAAGTCCCTTCCTGCGGAACTCGGGCAGCTGCTTTTGAAATGCCTGTTGATGCAGCTGCCCTCAAACAGTCCTCAGAAGGGACGTCTGCACATGGCTTCATTAAGAAGTTTCGGCTTATCATGCAATGAATGTGCGTTCCGTGCAAATCGAACATGGTTATACATATTTAAACGGTGCTTTTAAACTGTTTTTTTTCCACATTAACTTTTTAAACAAGCGGCAATTTACACCAGCACTTTGCTTAAGAAGTCCTTCAGCCTTTCATCCTTTGGATTATTGAAAAACTCCTGGGGGGAATTCTGCTCGAGCACCCTGCCCTTGTTCACGAACAGCACTCTGCTTGCAACTTCCTTTGCAAAGCCCATCTCATGCGTAACGACAACCATTGTCATCCCCTGCTTTGCAAGGTCTCTCATGATTTCCAAAACCTCACCGACCATTTCGGGGTCAAGTGCGGAAGTCGGCTCGTCAAAAAGCATGACATCCGGTTCCATGGCAAGGGCACGCGCAATCGCAATACGCTGCTTTTGCCCGCCCGAAAGCTTGCTCGGATATGAATCTGCCTTTTCCTCAAGATGAACTGTTTTCAAAAGCTCCATTGCCTTTTTGTTTGCTTCTTCTTTGCTCAAACCCTTAAGCGCAATCGGTGCCATTGTAATATTCGAAAGCACGCTCTTGTGCGGGAAAAGATTGAAGTGCTGGAAAACCATTCCCATCTTCTGTCTGTGTTTGTTGATATCAACATCTTTTCCCGTAATATCTGCACCCTCAAAGAAAATCTTTCCCGAAGTCGGCTTTTCAAGCAGATTTAAAGAACGCAGGAATGTTGATTTTCCCGAGCCCGAAGGCCCGATTATAACGACAACCTCGCCTTTGTAGATTTCTTCGGAAATTCCGTCAATAGCATTGAAATTTCCAAAGCTTTTCACAAGATCGACAGTTTTTATGAGAGGCTGCTTCGAAGCAATGTCTGCCGTTTTGCAAACATCTGACTTGCCGCTTTTACATTCATTTTCTGTTTTGTTTTTCATTTCAGTGGTCACTGCTTCTCAGCCTCCTTTCCAAAAGACCCACAAGCCGAGTGAAAATTATCACGAGAACAAGGTAAACAAGTGCAACCGCAACAAGCGGCATAAATGCGTCATAAGTTCTGCTTCGTATGATGTCTCCCGCCTTTGTAAGGTCCATCATTCCGATATATCCGGCAACAGATGTTTCCTTCAAAAGAGTGATAAATTCGTTTCCCAATGCGGGAAGAACATTCTTAAACGCCTGCGGCATGATAATCTTAAGCATCGACTGCCAATAATTAAAGCCCAAAGACCGTCCTGCCTCCATCTGGCCTTTGTCGATCGACATGATTCCCGAACGGAAAACCTCGGCAACATAGGCAGCCGAGTTAAGGCCGAATGCAAGGCCCGCAACAATAACCTCGCTTATATTTGCCGTGGCAAAAATAACGAAATATATTATCATCAGCTGAACAACAACAGGCGTTCCTCTGACAATAGTAAGATAAATCCTGCATATTGCATTTGCAAATTTCCACTGCCCCGTCTGGTCATGCGTCGACCTGATCATCGCAATGATAAAGCCCAAGACGATACCCAATATAACCGCAAAAACGGTTATAAGCAGGGTTGTCCCCAGACCGCTTAAAAGATAGTGCCATCTGTCGTCTTTTATAAAATTCAGGAAAAACTTGTGCCCCAAATCGGCAAACCACTCCTGCATATCAAAATCTCCTGCTTTTTCAACACCGAATCCGGATCCTGCAAAAGCAGAATCCGGACTGTTATTTTATTGCTTAATTTTTTTATACTACGGCTTGTTTAACGCACCGTATCAATTTTAAAATTCTTTTATTTGTCTGTTGTTATATATTTGTCTACGATTTTTTGAAGCTCGCCTGATTTTTCAAGATTATCCAAAGCTGTATTAATCTTGTCCAGAAGCTCTGTATTTCCCTTCTTTACAGCGATTGCATAATCTTCGTCCGCAAAGCTTTCATCAAGAATCTTGAGTCCTTCGTTTGCTGCCACATAAGCTTCAGCGGGAGCATTGTCGATAATCATTGCATCTGCCTGTCCGTTCACAACTGCAAGAACAGCATCCGTTGCCTTCGTAAACTGCTTGAGGTCAACATCCTTGATGTCCGATGCATAAATATCACCTGTGGTTCCTGTCTGAACAGCAACTGTTTTACCTTCAAGGTCGTCAACACTCTTTATATCGCTTCCATCTTTAACGATAACAGCCTGTGTCGCATGTGCATAAGAGTTTGAAAAATCAACTGATTCTTTTCTGTCTTCCGTAACCGTCATGCCTGCAAGTCCGATATCTGCTTTGCCGGACTGAACAGATGTAATGATTGAATCGAATGCAATGTCCGAAACTTCAAGTTCCATTCCAAGTTCTTTGGCAATTGCCTGTGCGATTTCAACATCGATTCCCACAATCGTGTCGCCGTCATAATATTCATAAGGAGGGAATGTTGCCTCTGTCACCATTTTGAGCACTCCGCCCGTTGATTCCGAACCATCCGCCGAAGCAGCCTCTGCCGTTGTTTGCGCTGCTGTTGTTGCATCGCTTGAACTTCCGCATGCCGTAAATGAAACTGCGCATACT
>CAVHKC010000186.1:0-3341 GCA_963636455.1 Ruthenibacterium lactatiformans | reverse complement strand
CTTTTCTGAAAACTCAGGTGCTTCGCCATTGTTATTGCGATTATCATCTCTGTTTCTCATGTGCGTTCTCCCTTCCTTAGAATTCCAATCCGGCTTCTCTTGCAGCATCTGCCAATGCCTGAATCTTGCCGTGATATACATATCCGCCTCTGTCAAAGACAACAGTTGTGATTCCTGCAGCTTTTGCTCTTTCTCCGATTACCTTTCCGAGATAAGCAGCTGCCGCAACATCATTTGTTTTGTCAAGTGCGGACTTGATGTCCTTCTGAACCGTTGCTGCCGACACAAGTGTTTTTTGTGCATCGTCATCAACTATCTGTGCATAAATATGCATGTTGCTTCTGTAAACGCAAAGACGGGGCTTTTCGGCTGTTCCGTTAAGGTGATTACGAAGCTTCATGTGTTTCTTTTCGCGAACTTCAGTTCTTGATTTTTTGTTTAACATTTTCGATCACCCTCCTTACTTGCCTGTCTTGCCGACTTTACGTCTGATATATTCGTCTTCATACTTGATTCCTTTGCCCTTGTAGGGTTCGGGTGCTCTCAAGCTTCTGATTTCGGCTGCGCACTGTCCGACTTTTTCTTTGCTGATTCCCGAAACAACGATTTTTGTCTGCTCGGGAACTTCGATTGTCAGACCTTCGGGCGTTTCCATTTCAACAGGATGTGAATATCCCAAAGCAAGATTAAGCTTTGTGCCCTGCATTGATGCTCTGTAACCTACACCTGTGATGACAAGCGTCTTCTTGAAGCCTTCGGTTACACCGATCACCATATTGTTGATGAGGGCTCTTGTAAGTCCGTGGTAAGCCTTGATTTTCTTCAAATCGTTCGGCCTTTCGATTACCACATGTCCGTCCTCAACCTTGATTGTCATTTCCTGAGGAAGAACCCTTGTGAGTTCGCCCTTAGGACCTTTGACTGTCACCTGATTATTTTCTGCTATATCAACAGTAACGCCTGCAGGTATAGCGATAGGCATTTTTCCAACTCGTGACATGCCGTTCCTCCTTTACCAAATAAAAGCTAATACTTCGCCGCCAACATTGAGCTTTCTTGCTTCCTTGTCGGTGATAACACCGCTGTTGGTGGAGATTATTGCAATGCCGAGTCCTCCTAAAACTCTGGGAAGTTCGTCTTTACTTGCATAAACACGAAGGCCCGGCTTTGAAATTCTCTTTAAGCCCGTAAGGATTTTTTCGTTCTTGTCCTTGCCGTACTTGAGTGTGATTTTGATTACATCGAAGTTTCCTTCTTTAACAACATCATATGATGTTATATATCCTTCATCCAATAATATCTTTGCGATTGCAAGCTTCATCTTAGATGCCGGAATATCTACTGAGTCATGTTTTGCCGTATTTGCATTACGAATTCTTGTAAGCATATCAGCAATGGGATCGCTCATTGTCATTTTTCATTTCCTCCTCTTTGTATGCTGCCTCGCAATTATTACCAGCTTGCTTTCTTAACACCGGGAATCTGTCCCTTATAAGCCAATTCACGGAAGCAGATTCTGCAGATGCCGTATTTTCTCAGATATCCGTGAGGACGTCCGCAGATTCTACATCTGTTGTATTCCTGCGTGGAAAACTTTGCTTTACGCTGCTGTTTTACTTTTAAAGCTGTTTTAGCCATTATCTATCCTCCTTAACTACTTTTGAAACGGCATATTGAACAGTGTCAATAATTCGCGGGCTTCTTCGTCGGTCTTGGCTGTTGTAACAACGATTACGTCCATGCCTCTTACCTTATCGATTTTGTCATATTCGATTTCCGGGAATATAAGCTGTTCCTTAATACCCAAAGCATAATTTCCTCTTCCGTCAAACGCATTCGGGTTTACGCCTCTGAAGTCACGCACACGGGGAAGAGCAAGATTAATCAATCTGTCAAGGAAGTTGTACATCTTGTCGCCTCTTAAGGTTGTCTTGCATCCGATTGCCATGCCTTCTCTTACCTTGAAGTTAGCGACTGACTTTTTAGCCTTTGTCGTAACAGCATGCTGTCCTGTGATAATCTGCATGTCGTTTACAGCAGCTTCTAATGCTTTTGCATTTTCCTTTGCCTCGCCGACACCCATGTTCACAACGACCTTTTCGACCTTGGGAACCTGCATGATGTTCTTATACTCAAATTTCTTCATCATAGCCGGAACTATTTCAGAATAATATGTATCTTTAAGTCTGCTCACTTTCTGTACCTCCTTCCTTATTCAACAGTCTCTTTTGCTGATTTTGCGTAACGTACTTTCTTTCCGTCTCTTTCGGTGAAGCCGATTCTCGTGGGCTTGCCCTTGTAGACATACATTACATTGGAAATATTGATAGGTCCTTCAAATGAGATGATACCGCCTTCCTGATACTTCTTGTTAGGCTTAGTATGCTTCTTCACCATGTTCACGCCTTCAACTGTAACTGTCTGGTTTTTGGCGTCAACACTGAGTACCTTACCCTCTTTGCCTTTTTCTTTGCCGGCGATAACTTTCACGGTATCGCCTTTTTTAATCTTTAATGTTGCCATCATGCACCTCCTACAACACTTCGGGAGCAAGCGAAACAATCTTCATGAACTGTTTCTCTCTGAGCTCTCTGGCTACCGGCCCGAAGATACGTGTTCCTGTCGGAGTTTTATCTTCTTTGATGATAACGGCAGCATTCTCGTCAAACTTAATATATGAACCGTCTTTACGACGAGCGCCCTTCTTTGTACGGACTACTACGGCTTTGACAACATCACCCTTCTTAACGATTCCTCCGGGTGCGGCATCCTTTACGGACGCTACGATTACATCGCCGATATTGGCATATTTCCTAGTAGAACCGCCCAAAACTCTGATGCAAAGGAGTTCTTTGGCGCCGGTGTTGTCTGCGACTTTAAGTCTTGTTTCCTGTTGAACCATTGTTTTCTCCTTTCTACTATTTAGCCTTTTCGATAATCTCTACAAGACGCCATCTCTTGTCTTTTGAAAGAGGTCTTGTTTCCATAACTTTTACTGTGTCGCCGATATTGCACTCATTATTTTCGTCATGAGCCTTAAGCTTGTAAGTTCTTTTTACAATTTTCTTGTACAAAGGATGTCTTACATTGTCCATAACAGCAACAACTATTGTTTTGTCCATCTTGTTGCTCAAAACTTTTCCCGTACGAACTTTTCGTAAGTTTCTTTCTTCCATGCTCAAATCCCTCCTTCTTACTTAGCAGCGTTAGCTTTTTGCGTGATCACAGTCTGGATTCTCGCAATGTTTTTTCTAACTTCGGTTATTCTGCCTGTATTTTCAAGCTGATTTGTTGCGTTCTGGAATCTCAAATTGAAAAGTTCTTTTTTAGCAGCTACCAGC
>CAVHKC010000185.1:1897-3351 GCA_963636455.1 Ruthenibacterium lactatiformans | reverse complement strand
CGGAAAGCACGGTTCAGATCCTTGCAGGAGTTGATGCTGACAAAGTCACAATGGCAGGAGTCGGAACGGAAACCGCAAAGACAATCACCTATGCGCCGACTGATTCAACATCAAATGATGAAAATACAAAAGTAAAAAATTATGACAAAGAGACTCAAAAATATGCATTGAAGACGGCAACGCTTGATTTCAGCGCATGCGGGTTCACAGAACCCGGAATTTACCGCTATATCATCACGGAGTCGGGCACAAATCAGGCAATCACAAATGACGATGCCACCAATCGTTATATCGATGTTTATGTGGAAGATGATTCGGCGACAGGGGCAGATGATGTCCTTGTCAAGAAGCTTAAAATCGCAGGATATGTGCTTCATACCTCGGCAAGCACGCAGGATGCAGCCGGCACTAACCCTGTCGGAAAATCACAGGGATTCACAAATTCATACGACACATCCGATCTGACATTCAGAAACGAGGTAGGCGGAAACCAGGCATCTCACGACAAATATTTCAAATATACGATTGAAATAGAAGGCGCAGTTCCCGGAACCGTTTATACGGTTGACCTTTCGAAAGCCGATGCAAGCTCGGGTTCAAATTCCGCAACAAAAGAAGAATACAGAAACAAAACAAATCCCGTGAAAATCACAGTGGATGCAAATGGCAAGGCAACAGCGGAATTTTATCTGCAGCACGGCCAGGAAATCACCATTCAGGGAGTTTCCAAGGATACGAAATATAAGATTACGGCAGACGGCGAAGATTATACTTTGACAGAAAAGGGCGTTGAAGGATATACAGACGAAACAAGCGGGACAATCGGAAGCAATGATGTGAAAACTTCATATACCGCAAGCAGAACGGGGACAATCCCCACGGGCGTTATGATGACTGTCGCACCTTTTGCGGTTATCGCAGTCATTGGAATTTTGGGCGCGGTTCTTATCATCAGAAGAAGAAGCAAAAATGCAGGAGTCTGATTTCAGTAAAAAACAATAAAGATATAAAAGCACATCAAAGAGCAATTTCAAATTGCCTTTTGATGTTCAGTAAGCGTTGTTTGCTTTTAAAAGAACAGATTCAAGAATAAAAAGCATAAAACGCTCAAAATGGCAGCAGAAAAATCACTTGAAAAACAAAATATAAAATACCGAAAAAACAAGAAAAAAGAAAGAAACGAAAGGAGTTATGTACGAAATGCGAAACAAAAAGAAGTTTGCAGCAGCAAAAGCCGTGCTTTTGATTTTGGCTGTATTTGTTTGTGCTTGTGTATGTAATCCGGTTAATGCAAGAGCAGACGAGATGAGTGCGAAAAGCAAAGGAACGCAAAATGCCGAAGTTTCAAATGAAGCACAAGGTGCAGGAAGCGAAAATCCCAAAAGCGAAGAAGGCTCAGATTCAGAAGAAGGAAAATCAGAAGACAAAGATTCCGAAGCAGAAGATGCGCAAAA
>CAVHKC010000185.1:0-1887 GCA_963636455.1 Ruthenibacterium lactatiformans | reverse complement strand
GAATCAAAGTCTGATGAAACCTTCACCTTCAAGATAGAAGGCGAGCAGTCGGAGTTTGCAAAAATCGAAAACGAAGAGCTTAAGCTTAAAAGCGGCGAAAAAGGATATTTCAAAGTGACTATTACATATCCGGGAAATTACCTTTATTCGGCAGCTCAGATTGCGGGAAGCGATTCAAAGACGACTTATGATAACACTCTTTATCAAATAGATATATATGTGACGGAAGCAGAAGACGGAAGCCTTCAGGCAACGCCTGTTCTTTACAAAAAAGGCTCGGACGGAAAAGTTGCCGAACTTAATTTCAAAAATATCAAAGAAATTCCTGAAACTGCGTCAGGCTCAGCGGCAGATTCTTCGGCAAACCCTGCCAAAACAGGCGATCAAAACAACACCTTGCTTTGGATGGCAGCACTTTGTTTGAGCGGCATGATGCTTGCAGCATTTGCTATATTGAAAAATAAAAAGAGAAGGGAGGCAAAAGAAAATGAAAGATAACAAAAACAAAAACGGCTTAAAAAGACTGCCGAGATTCATCTTATGCATTGCACTTACTCTGGCAGTTGCCATAAGCCCAGTTTTGCCTCAAATTAATAATGCAAATTATGTTTTGGCAGATGAAAACTCATCTTCCGATTCTTCTTTGCAGACGACTGAGCTTTCAACGGAATCACAAACTGAAACTGCAGTTTCGAAAGATGAGCAATCAAGCGAAGTGAAAAAAGAAGAATCTTCAGGCATTTCGGGAAGCGAAGAGGAAGATTCTTCCAAAGAAACAGCAGCGTCCGAAGAAGAAACATCAAAAAAAGATTCTTCAAAAGACAGCGCAAAAGACGAATCTTTCGAAGAAATAACAGAAGAAACGACCGAGGAGGCTACCTCCGAAAGCCAAACGGAAGAAGTGCAGGCAAAGAACATTTTAAAGGCGGACAACTCCGCACAGATAAAGGCCGAAGAAGAAAAAGATAAGGAATTAAGCCCCAAGCTTTTTGCCGAATTCACGGCAAAAACAGATTTTGAAGAAGGCATAAATGCCAAAATCGAAGTTTATGAAAAAGGGACGCAGCTTGATGTTCTTAAGGAATCCTTAAATAAAAAGCTTCAAAAGGAAAATAAAGAAATCAAAACAGTCGATCTTGCCTTGAAGATGGGCTTTGTTGATGAAGAACAAAAAGAAACAGAAAAAAACGAAACAATAAAGGTAAAGCTTGAATCAGAAGATGAAAGCATTTTTGCAGACCTTGAAAAGCTGAATGATCAAGGAAAGCTTTCGCTTTATCACCAAAAAACAAAAGAAGACAAGGTCACAAAGGAATGGGAAAAGCTTGCATTCAAGGTTGTGCCCAAAACAGATGATGAAAAGGCTTATATCGAATTTGAAACCGAAAGCATGAGCCCGTTCTTCTTTGTGCAGACAAAGGAAAGGGAAGTTGCAAATCCTGCCGCAAACGAAGCCGTGGTAAATGCAAACGAAGCCATGGTTAGCGTCAACGACCAGACAGCAGTTTCGATAGACAAATTCACGGTAACATTGTCAAGCGGTGCCACAAAAACAAACGGAAAATGGGTTTGGACGCCGTCAAGCTATACAAATAAAAACACATTTTACTATGATGTGAATTATGCAATAAGCGGAGCGCTGAGCCTTAAAAAAGGGCAGTTTAAAATCGAGCTTCCGCTTCATATTCTGAAAGACAGAGACGGCAATTGGGCGGATGAATTTGACTGCCCGTTTATCAGCGATTCCGAATATCAGGAAGGCTATGAAGTCGACTTTATCTACAGCATAGACGAAGAAAACAACAAGGTCACGATAACCAACATTGCGGAAATGAGCTCGGGCTTAACCGGAATCATTGAAATTTCGTATAAAAGCACGGCATATAC
>CAVHKC010000184.1:0-3395 GCA_963636455.1 Ruthenibacterium lactatiformans | reverse complement strand
GAGCCTTATCGTTAAACATTTTCTTGACATTCGTCTGCGTGTCGGCAAAGTTTCCGTGCACGCCAACCACAAATGTATTATCGCCCTTTTGTGTGAGCATTTGAAGCTCCTGGATTTTGCTTACTCCGCCCTTGGGATAAAAAACAATGATTTTTGTGTGCGGTGCATCTGCAAAAGCCGCAAGTGCTGCCTTTCCGGTATCGCCCGAAGTTGCGGTCAAAATGACAATATCATTTTTTATATTATTCTTGCGTGCAGCCTTGACCATGAGGTGCGGAAGAACAGAAAGTGCCATATCCTTGAAAGCAATGGTAGGCCCATGGAAAAGCTCAAGGAAGAATGCCCCGTCTTTTTCGACAACAGGTGCGATTTCTTCTGTGTCGAACTTGGAATCATATGCCTTTTCCACACAGTCTTTGATTTCTTCATCTGTATAATCCGAAAAGAATCTTTTGAGAACTTCAAACGCCACCTGCTTGTAATCCATTTTGGCAAGCTCTTCAAGCGGAATGTCAAGGCTCGGAACATGGTCAGGAACATAAAGTCCCCCATTATCCGAAAGTCCTTCAAGAACAGCCTGTGAAGCTGTTACAAAACTTCCGTCTCCTCTTGTGCTTTTGTATTTTACTTCCATTTTTATCCTTTCCGCCAAATATCTTTTTGCAGATACTAAAGGCTCTTTGTGTTTGTATTTTTAATTTGTCGTAAAATTTGCGTAAAGTATCTTAAATTTCAAATTATGTAAACATCAATGACTGTGCCCGCAGTCACGACCGCCATGCCCTCGGGCAGTATTCCCACAGCCTCAGGGCCTTCTTCTTCGCTGATTCCTTTGTCAGGCTTTGAAAGCTTGGGCGTGAAAAATGCCATTGTGTCGTCATATTCTATATTTCCCGAAATATATTCTTCTTCCGAAAACCTTTTCTGAACAGATTTGCTTAACACCAGCTTAACTTTTTTGCAGCTTTTGTTAAGCCCTGCGGCTTTTTCAATCACATATTTTCCCACAAGCCTCATCGCAAGTGCCGCAGACCTCGGAGTTCCGGGGATTCCGATAAGGATTTTTTCTTTTCTCTTTGCGATAATCAGCGTTTTCATCGGCAAATGCATGGTCTGCCAAACAAGTATCTTCGCCCCGACTGCCTTGAACGCCTCGAGCGTGCAGTCGTTTCCGCCTTCGGATGCTCCGCCTGTCGTTATAACAATATCGGCACTTTGCAAAGCTTTCCTGATTTTGTCTGCGATTTTTTGGGTATCGTCTTCGACAGCTCCCAAATAATATGTTTCAGCACCTGCGCTTTTTGCAATGCTTCCTGCAAGATATGCCGTTGAATTCCTGATTTTGACTTCATCTTCCGAAGCTTTAAAGCCTGCAAGCTCGCTTCCCGTTCCGATGATAAAAACCTTGGGCTTTTTATAGACATTAACCTCATCAAAGCCCGCAAGGCACAGCCGTTCTGTTTTTTCGGGCGTAAGCCTTGAGCCCTTATCTGCGATTACATATCCCCTTTGGTACATGCTTCCTTCGGCAATGATGTTTTTCTCGACTTTATACTCGCTTGTTATTACAAGCATATCGTCGGTTCTTTTTATATATTCGGCTTTTTCAGCAACATCCGCACCGTACGGAAGCCTTGCGCCTGCCGAAACTTCCGCCGCATAGCCCTTTGAAATCACATATTCGGGAGCATTTCCCGCAGTAACACTTTCCGTTATCTTCAAATAAACGGGACGTTCTTTTGCGGCAGTTTGTGTATCTTCTCTTCTGAAAGCATATCCGTCGCAAGCCGACATGGAAAACATCGGATAGCAATCCGAAAAAGTCACTTTTTCAAATGAAATTCTTCCTGAAGCGTCCAATACGGAAACCCATTCGGACTCTCCTTCAAAATTTATCTGGTTTAAAATGGCATAGATTTCTTTTAAATCCGCCTTTTTTGCAAAAATTCTGTCGAATGTGTCCGTATAATCGGTCATGTCGACACCGCTCATCATATATGTGCCTTCTTCGATATAATCTGAAACCTCTTTTACATCGTCAAGCCCAAACACCTTAAGAGCGGGATTTTCCGAAAGATAGTTTTCGGAAACCTCATCCGTTATCAAAGCGACAAGCTCGGCTGGCTTCATCGAAAGCCCTTTGTTTGTCGCACATCTTGAAAAGCCTATCTTTGGGATGTCGCTTTCACGGCAGCCTTCGACAACAACAATGTCAACAGTTTTCGGAAGCGACTTTATGATTTTTTTCACGGCAGGTGCCGCACCGCTGCATTCTTCAAGGAGTGCATCGTTTTTTGCCATCATTCCCGACTTTGTTTTTGAAAAGATTGTGACAATGTCTGCACCGGAATGAAAAAATTTATATGTGTCTTTTCCTTCGTGGTCAAGGTCGAATTCGTGGGCGTCATGCTTGATAAGGGCAAGCGTAAGCCCCCGTTTTTTCAATTCTTCTATCACACGCACGATAAATGTTGTCTTGCCGGAGCCTGAATATCCGACAAAAGATATAACCCTTGTTTCGGAATATTTTTCCATATTTTCTTAATTTACCTAAGCCCGGTGGTTTCAAATTTTGCCATTTGGTCAAGGCATCTCATCAATGAATAATATCTTGCATCAAAAGGCCCGTCATCAACGACCACATCAACAGAAACAGCAAATGCCGTAATCATTTTGTCTGTTATTTCGTCCTTATATCTTGTGAGAATCTCTCTTTTTTCTTTGAATGTTGCGGCATCAAAAAACTTCTCGCAAAAGTCGGGAAGATTTTCGTCTTCCGAGCATTTGCCGCACTCAAGCCCTTCAAAGGCCTGCTTTACTGCCTTTATGAAATCGCTTGTGTTCAATGCTTTTGTTCCAGGTATGGAAGAAATTGCCACAAGGTCTTTTGTCATAAGCCCGCTTTCGATTGTTCTTAAGACTGCCTTTTCAAGCCTGTCTGCAAACTCGCAAAGCTCTTTGTTTTCACTTAACTGCCCGCTCTTCCTTAATGCGCCAGTCCATGCAAAAATCGTGGCAACCGGGTTGGTGGAAGTTTCTTCACCTTTAAGATATTTTTGATAATGCCTCTGCACCGTTCCGTGCGCAGCTTCATATTCATAACATCCGTCAGGCGATACAAGAACCGAAGTCATCATAGCAAGTGCACCAAATGCCGTTGCAATCATATCGCTCATAACATCGCCGTCATAATTTTTGCATGCCCAGACAAATCCGCCCTCGCTTTTGATTACTCTTGCTATTGCATCATCAATAAGCGTGTAGAAATATGTTATGCCTGCTTTTTCAAACTCAGCCTTATATTCGTTTTCATATATGTCTTCAAATATCTGTTTGAATTCGCCGTCATAAATCTTTGAAATCGTGTCTTTTGCCGAAAACCAAACATCCTGCTT
>CAVHKC010000183.1:0-3408 GCA_963636455.1 Ruthenibacterium lactatiformans | reverse complement strand
CTGTTATTTCAAGCTTGCTCGTGTCGGGCGAAAGCTCTTCGGCATCGCTTAATTCCACCTGAACGGCGTTCGGGTCTTCAAGGAGCTGACTCAAATCAAGCTTCCATGCCATAACAAGCGCAAGCATTATCCCCACTGCCAAGACAAGCATGGCATCTGCCATGTTGCTTACATGGTTCATAGGGTTGACATCTTCTTTCATTTCATCGGATTCGGGATCGAACCTAAGCCTGCTTTTCTTCAGTCTCATCGCCTGCCTCCATTTCAAGAACGCATTCCATCAATGTATCAAGAATCGCATTGTAATTTCTGTACCATTTTTTTCTTACCGTCGAAATGACCATTGCAACCGCACCTGCGATAAGGCCCGCAACTGTCGTATCAAATGCGATAAGAAGCGAGTTTGAAAGCGTGTATGTGTCGCCCTGGCCCAAAGCCACAATTCCGGGGCCCAAAGGAATCAACGTACCCAAAAGTCCGA
The DNA here is from genome assembly GCA_963636455.1 of Ruthenibacterium lactatiformans. Taxonomy (GTDB): domain Bacteria; phylum Bacillota; class Clostridia; order Lachnospirales; family Lachnospiraceae; genus RGIG5612. The sequence goes on along the minus strand of CAVHKC010000183.1, from coordinate 2,927 downwards.
AGATGGGGCCAAGCTTTGCAATAAGGTTTGTTACTTCAACCCTTTTGTCAAGCCTTTCTTTTTCTTCTTCCAAAAGCATTGCTGCCATTGCCGTTCTCATGTCGTCCGTAAGTTCCGGGTGATGTGTCACCTCGCAGAGAATCTTTTTTTGAACCTTGAGCAGTCCGCTCTTGTTTATGCATTCTTCCACATTTCCTTTTGAATCTCTGATTTCATCAATAAGCTTTGGCATGCTGACCTTCAAATGCCTGTGCTCTGTAATCAGTTCCACAATCAAGGTTCCGAGTAAAACCACTGTTGCCGCCATCAAAATGATAAGGATAATCATGACGGGGACATTCAGTCCGTTTGATATTGCTCTTAATACTCCGCTCACACTCTGCTGCATTTTTTCTTAACTCCTGCTACATTTATTTGTGGCTTTTCCCGTTTATGGCTGGGAATCCACATTGTTGTTTTTTTTGGGGGCTTCGCCCAATATTTTTTTCTGTTTTTTTATATTTCAAAGCTGTTTTTTATGGGTATCACCCATATTTGGCATTTGTATATCGTGCATGTTAGTATGTCTGCATAATAGGAATACCTTGAAATGAAAGGCAGCCATCATTTGCATATCACGCATATTAGTATGTCTGCATAATGCCTTTAAATTTGCCGTCAAAGCCTTAAAACTCCCGTTTGTATTTTACATAAGAAAGCACGATTCCGAGAGCAAAAAGCAATACTGCCACGCCTGCCGCAACTGCACCTGCTATATTTTTGGCCGGTGAAAGCGCAAGTGCCGCAGAACCGCCTGCCGCTGCACCCGATGCCCCTTCGGCATTTTCAGACTGGGAACCTTCCGCCGCTGTGTCGTTTTTCACAATCTTCCTTACGGATATGGTTTTTCCTTTGACAGATGATGAAGTGTCGGAAGCCTTTGCAACATACATCGTGGTTTCTTCTTCGTCATCCGTCTTTGTCTTTACCGAACTTGCTTTTGCATCGCCTTTGATATTCGTTTCCGTGGCATGATTTGTGTCTGCCTTTGTGCTGTCAGAAGCTTGATTTCCCTTTGTGCCGTTTTCTTTCGAGCTGTTTCCGCTGTCTTTTCCGTTTCCACTGTCACCCGAGCCGTCGCCTTTTCCGCTGTCTTTTCCGCTTCCGCCGTCACCTGAGCCGTCGCCCTTTTTGTCGCCCGAGCCTCCGTCTCCGTCACCTGAGCCGCCGCCGCCCGATTCATCATCGCCCACAACAATATTTACTTCTTTCGATATATTGACACTCTGGGCTCTGTCTTCCTGGTTTTCATAAGATATGATGATTTTGGCTTCGCCCTTTCCGACTGCGGTAAGCTTTCCGTTTTCATCGACCGTCACAACGCTGTTGTCGGAAGATTGGAACTTAAGCCCGTCCATAACCATCTGCGAAATCTCCGCTTCATAAGAATCCACGCTCACTTCAAGCTGCTGGTCTTCTCCGACCTTGAATTTGACATCGTCTGCCAGAATCTCCGGTGATCCGTCATAAGTTACTATAATCGTGTGGATTCCGTAGATGAAATCGCTTGCATTTTTTTCGCTTGGTGATGTTTGGCCGAACATCAGGCGGAATGCCTTGTCGGAAGTTTGGTCCCAACCGGTGAATTCGGAATAATCAGCTACTCTTCCAAAGCCCTCATAAGCGGCAATCATCGTCTGAACTTCCACTGCATTGGTCCAAAGCACCGAATTTACGAGTTCATCCGGGCTTAATATTCCGTCCGGATCGCTTATTCCAGTATTCCGTGCAAAATATTTTGAAAGGTCTGGAAAATAGAATCTCTGCGACCACAAAGTACCGGCATTATATTCTGTATTTGAATTGTGCTCATCAGAAGCTATAAAATTAAAACGGCTTGCAAGCTCCGGATTTACCCCGGAATATGTAAGAATGTCATAAAGCGTTGCGCCTCTTCCTTGACCGTAGGCAAGGAAGCCCGAACCCGACCCGTTTGTCGTTGTTGTGAAGGTTGCGCTGTATCCGCCTCCTATGGAACAAAGCTCGTCCAGCCCGATTTCTGCTTTTGTTACTGCCGGAAATCCAAAGTATCTCGACTTAATCGTAAGCGTGGTATTTCCCGCCTTTGTTTCCGAGGGAAAGAATGTGATGCTTGCAAGAACTGCCGCAAGAGAAAGCGCAAGCACTGCTATTCTTGAAATCAGCTTCTTTTTTGCATTTTTCTTTTTTGCGTTTTTTTCTGCCTTCATAATCAATTCCTCTGCCGCAAAATCTCCGCCTTTGCAAGGTTCAATCCATAATGTTCCTGCTGCAGATCCGCTGCTTTTAATTTTTTGCGGCCTTAGTAATTGTGCCGTAAATTTTTTTATTTTCAAAAATCCACATTTCCAAATTTATTGCGTTTTCAAATTTTACATCTTTAAATATTTATGGCAAATTTTTTTAACATTTGTACCTGAAAATTTTTACTCGGCATATGTAAATTCAATACTTGTAACGGTTCTGATCCAATTTCCGGAATTTCCTCCCGGGATGACGATTCTTAGCGGCTGCTGGCTTTCGTAAAGGGGCTTTGAACCGTTTGCAATCGACATTATTATGTCATACTTTTCCCATGAAGCCCGCCCGAGCGTCACCACATAATCATCGCTTGCAACACATCTTATGCTTTTGAAATCGTCAAAGGTTTTCCCATAATGCTCCAGAAATGTTTTCATTGTCGGGCCGTATGCCTTCACGGTTCCTGCCTTTGCCGACTTTCCCTGTGCCGTTTCGCTCACGCATTCCATTTCTGCAAGCTCTGCAGGAGTTATGTAAAAATCTTCGTCAAGAAGGCCGATTATCTTGATCTGAGAGTTTTCATAAGCCGAAATATCCGCCTTCCCGCAGGATGCAAGCACCATGCACAAAACAGCCGCAATGAAAATGCATGTTATTTTTTTTATTAT
>CAVHKC010000182.1:0-3445 GCA_963636455.1 Ruthenibacterium lactatiformans | reverse complement strand
GTGGCTTTTTTGTCCTGTATGCGGCCGCATTCACCATGAAATCGCCCGGATTCGGGATTATATGCATGTTTAATGTAAGCGATGCACCGCAGCCGACACAGATAATGCCCAGTGCCTGAAAAATTATCTTTACCGCAATGTGCTCGGGAGAAGGAAGAACTGCTGCAAACGCACTCATGCACCTTGTGAAAACAAAGCAGTAAGGAAGCTGAAGGAAGTCTGTCCAGTGAGGCTTTTTGCCTGCCAAAAGAAGCCCTGCAAAAAAGCAAATCACAAACAGAACCATTGTCATATTCGGAAAAGAAAGACCTGTTATATATGCAACACAATAGGCAATCGAACAAATCGGGGTTGTTCCCAATCCCGATTTTGCATTCATTATAAATCCAAGTGCCATCAAAAGCACTCCGATAAAATATATAATAACTCTTTTTGCTTTCAATAAAGCCCTTTCATAATCATTATACAGGCATATGTTTATCTGTTCATTTGCTCTGTACTTATATAAGGAAGTTTTTTATTCCACGGGGCATACCCAGCCGAAGCGGTCTTTTGTTTTGCCCCACTGAATTCCCGTAAGCTCATCATAGAGGTGCTTTGTGACAGGTCCGATTTCAAAATTGTTGATTGTGAATTTTTCGCCCTTGTAGCAAAGCTCGCCAATCGGTGAAACAACGGCAGCCGTGCCTGTTCCCCATGCCTCTTCAAGCCTGCCCTCCTTCAAAGCAGCTTCAAGTTCCTCAACACTGAGCTTCCTTTCGCTGACCTTGTATCCTTCGCTTTCAAGCATTTCCACGCAGGACTTCCTTGTTACGCCCGGAAGAATCGAGCCTGTAAGCGCAGGCGTTACGATTTCATCGCCGATTTTGAACATAACATTCATTGCACCGACTTCTTCGATGTATTTTCTTTCCACACCGTCCAGCCAAAGCACCTGCGAATAGCCCTTTTGCCCGGCTCTTTCGGCAGCTCTTGTGGAAGCCGCATAATTTCCGCCGCACTTTGTGTATCCTGTTCCGCCTCTTACGGCACGGACATCTTCATCTTCTATCATGATTTTTACGGGATTGATTCCTTCCGGGTAATATGAACCCGAAGGCGATGCGATAATGCAGTATACCGTGTGGCTAACCGTGTGTACACCCAGCGACTCGTCATTTCCGAACATAAACGGACGGATATATAATGAAGTTCCTTCGGAATGAGGGACCCAGTCTTTTTCGCATTTTACAAATTCCTTGATTATTTCAAGGGAATCTGCTTCCGGTATCTGCGGAAGGCAGAGCCTTTCTGCCGAATTGTTTAATCTCTTCACATTTTCTTCGGGTCTGAAAAGCTGCACTTTTCCTTCGGACGTTTTATATGCTTTGAGCCCTTCGAAAACTTCAGGTGCATAGTGAAATACCGTTGATGCAGGATGAAGCGAAAGATTTTGAAAAGGCACTATCCTTGCATCATGCCAGCCCTTTTCGGGAGTATGGTCCATAAGGAACATATGGTCTGTAAAAATCGAACCGAAGCCGAGTTTGCTTTCATCGGTCGGTTTTTCCTTCGGAGTTTGAGTTTTTGTTATTTTGATATTCATCATAATCCTCCTGTTTTATATATGCACAGTTTTATGTACCAATTATCTGCTTTTTACAAATGGAAATTTTTCGCAAATCACATGCAGCATTTTGTGAATTTAAAATAAAATGTGCGAAATTTACCGCACTTTTGCCCGCTAATATTCAAGCTGTTTCATTATACATGCATTTCGCTCTTGAGTGCTATACAAAATTTAAATATGTGCCTTGGTTTTTTTGGTCATTTTGGAACGCTCCTCAATGTGCGCCTCCCGTGCTGCAAAATGCTTTTCAAAAATTTGTTTTGTCGGGAATTTACCGAATATATGCCTTCCTTGCTTGCGTGCTTAAGCGATTTTTGGTACACTGTCTGCCGAAAGAAATCTAAAATCATTTCATGGAGGAGTATTGTATGTCAGCATTCAAATGTGAACTGTGCGGCAGCACAGAACTTAAAAGCGGTGCCGTTATCAAATTCGGCAATTATCATGGTGCCACAAACTGGAGAGTTCTTGCAGTGGAAGGCTCAAAGGCTCTTGTTATCAGCCAGCAGTGTCTCGACCGCCAGCCTTATGGCAAGGACAACTCGGACACAACATGGGAAAAAAGCTATATCCGCAAATGGCTCAACAGCGATTTTATTAAAGAAGCATTCAGCAAAGAAGAGCAGGGAAAAATCGTAGAATCCGATGTTTCGGCAGACAGAGTTCCCGTTCATGCTTCGCTTCCCGGAAACCCCACAAAGGACAAAGTATTTCTTTTAAGCTATCCGGAAGTTGAAAAATATCTTCCCACAGAATATCTTCGCCGCTGCAAGCCTACTGCTTATGCTGTTGAAAAGGGCACTACAATGGACGGATTCGAGTCATCCTGGTGGTGGCTGAGGTCTCCCGGCCTTTTCCAAAATTATGCAGGACGCGTTTATTTCGGCGGAAAAACGGGCGTTGAATACAGCACATATGCTCACAGCTATTCGGGTGTCCGCCCCGCTATGTGGATTAATCTTGACTGATTTTAATATCAGTATGAATTTGAAACTTTAACAGACAAACAAATCCTTGTATGTTCATTTTGTTTCTTACTTTCTTTTAAAGGGCTTGACATAAACCGTCATGCCCTTTAAAAATATCTTGTTTCAATTTTTTATTAAAATGAATTTTCACACAAGAAACCTACCGAAAATGCTTACTGTTTTTAGATTTGAAATCCTGTGAAAGAAAGAGGCTGTTATGCTTATAAAATCCACATTATGCTACATTGAAAATGACGGAAAATTTTTGATGCTTTTCAGAAACAAGAAGGAAAACGACCCTTGCGAAGGAAAATGGGTCGGAATCGGCGGCAAATTTGAAGAAGGAGAAACTGCCGATGAATGCCTGCTTCGTGAGGTTTTTGAAGAGACAGGGCTTGTTCTTATGGATTACACAGCCTGCGGAATTGTTCACTTCCTTTCCGATGTCCTTCCCGATGAAGACATGTACCTTTACACGGCTTCAAAATACAAAGGCGATCTGCCTTCGGATGCCGACGGCAATATTCTTTCAAGCGATGAAATCTGCAATGAAGGCGACCTTCGCTGGATCCCCAAAAATAATGTCACAAGCCTTAACCTCTGGCAGGGCGACAAGTTCTTTTTGGAACCATTGATTGCAGGTAAAACAAATATCGAAATAACCTGCCGATACGAAGGCGACAAACTTGTGGAAGTATTTTAAGCTTTCGAAAAATTCTCCGACATTCATACTTATCAGCCAAAAATAAAAACGGTGCAGCACACTTCCCAGCTGCACCGTTTTGTGTCGGCATTCGAACATGCCGCACTCTTTTTTGCTTTAATTGTTTTTATATTTTTTCTTTCTTTCTGCAACCGTTATTCCGAC
>CAVHKC010000181.1:0-3454 GCA_963636455.1 Ruthenibacterium lactatiformans | reverse complement strand
TTTGGTTGATGTTCGATGAAGAGAAGTTGATCGCTTTTGTGGATGGTTTTGTTACAGATGAACCGGATTTGACAGATGAAATGTACGAAAATGCGGCTATGCATAACGAAAACGGTTCGTGGCAGATGATTTTTGGCGTCAACACGCTGCCGGACTACCGTAAGCAAGGGCGAGCCGGAGAACTGATAAGCTGTGCTGTTGACGATGCAAGAAAGCAGGGAAGAAAAGGACTTGTGCTTACCTGCAAAGAAAAGCTGGTTCATTATTATGCAAAATTCGGCTTTGAGGATGAAGGGGTATCTGAAAAATCTACGCATGGAAATGTTGTATGGCATCAGATGAGGCTGGTGTTTTGATATTTTATTGCGGGCTATTTGTAAGACTTATTTTCAGATGTATTTTTGCCCGTCGAAACAAAGCTTGAGTGCAGCTGCAAGTTATCACAGGCTTGGAAGGGTAAACTGCCGATGCATGCAAAAGCAAAGGCAAACGCCCCAAAATAGGCAGTTATCAAAGCAGAAAATGATTTTTTTGCAAAAACTGATTTGATAACTTGATTTTTTTTGATGCAGGATTCAAAATGAAACGCAGCTTTTGACCGATGACGGACTCTTAACCGATGAATCGGCCGGTGTTGTGGTTAATACGGAGGAATTTTTAGAAAGCATATGAATTCTTTGCTGCTTCGAAGCATAAAAATAGATTGGAATAAAATCGAACCTGACAGCTATATCAGGGAAATAGAGGCTTTTCGGGGAGTTAATGAAATTGAATTTGATTCTGCCGTGACTTTTTTTGTCGGCGAAAACGGAAGCGGAAAATCGACTTTGCTTGAAGCTGCTGCCATAGCTTACGGATTTAATCCGGAAGGCGGAACGAGAAACTATTCCTTTTCAACATATGATGATTATTCAGAACTTCACGAAGCCATTCGATTGTCAAGGGGCTATCGGAAAAGCAAGTGGGGCTATTTCCTCCGTGCAGAAAGTTTTTATAATGTGGCGACCAAAGAAGAAGAATATGCTGAAAGTCCGGCAAAATCAGAAGAACTTCACAAAAGGTCTCATGGGGAAAGCTTCCTTGAGATTGTCCATACCAATTTCACAAGAGACAGTTTGTATTTTTTGGATGAGCCTGAAGCCGCACTTTCCTGGCAAAGGCAGCTGTCACTCCTTGCGGAAATTTACAAATACGCAAATCAGGGTTCGCAGTTCATCATAGCAACGCATTCGCCGGTACTGCTTGGGATCCCGGATGCGGCTATTTTGACATTTGATGACGGGCCGATTCACAGGTGCGAGTACGAAGAAACGGACAGCTATCAGATCATGAAAATGTTTGCGGAAAATAGAGAGCGGGTTATTAGGCTGATATTGGATAATGAGTGAACACAGCTTGTAGTTTTAAATCACAAAAAACTGATTTGATAACTTGATTTTTTTGATACAATAATGCAGAGCAAGATGCATACAGGAGGAGGCATATTACATGGCAGCAGCAGATAATTGCGTGAAAGGATCAGAAGAGATCCATTTGGAGGCTGTTTGGGAGAATATCGAACAATACATTGCCACGCATTATCAGCCTTCTTATGTGGAACATGATCTTGAACTGGAAGATGAGAATGACGATGAAGATGTTTCGGCTCTTCACCGTTCCGTGGGTGCAGTACTCGGAAAAGATTTGTCAGAGGCAAGCCGCTGTTTTTCAAGTAAAGATGCTCCTTCTTCCGGGTCTGATGATTTGTCGATTGATGATTTCTTGCGGAAACGTGGCGAGACATTTTCACAAATGCTGCTTAGACTGATTGATGAGCGGAATATGAAAGATTCACAGGTTTATAAGGACGCCAACATAGACAGACGGCTGTTCTCCAGAATAAGGGGAGATGAGGACTATATTCCCAGCAAAAAGACAGTAATTTGTTTTTGTATGGCATTGCAGCTTGATTTGCCTGAGGCCAAAATGCTTTTGGAGGCGGCAGGATATGCACTGTCGGCTTCGTCAAGATTTGATTTGATCATAATGTATCTTCTGGAAAACAAGGAATTCAATATTGTCTTTGCAAATATTGTGCTTGAAAAATACGGAGAAAGCAGATTGACCAGATAAATGTCTTCTTTTAAGCGACCTTTTTGAACTGCGATTTTAGTAAACTCTCAGATGCGTTGAAGACGGAGAAGTTTTTCTTAACGGGGAGGCCATGGAGGCAGAATCGGACAGAGTATTCGAGCCAATCCGATGTTATTTGAAAAATAAGGAGAAAAAAGGGAAAAACTATATGCCTTATGAAACAGAAAGTTATATTCATGAGATGGACCGCAACGCATTTGCGGCATTGAACACATTTCCGAGGTTTGTGAAGCTGGTGGAAGCGTACCGTGCAAACTATGACGAAAAGGCGGCACGAATTCGGTTTTTGTCATCGGCAGTTCGCCTCAGCGATAAGCAGATGCCGGAAATATATAGACTCCTGCCGCCGATTTGTAAGAAGCTTGGGATCAAGGTGCCGGAGCTTTATTACATACGGGATAAGGAAATGAATGCGGGAACGATAGGGACAACCTATCCTTGTATTTATCTGACTTCCGGTTTGGTAAAGCATCTGCCGCTGCTTCAGATTGCAAGCGTGCTCGCACACGAGTGCGGACATATTGCCTGCAGACATTATCTGTATCATTCCATTGCGACGAGTGTGATTAATGGGTTAAATGACAGCCCTTTGGGGTGCATTGATGCAATTCGCCGTTTTGTTACGCCGGGGCTGGTGAATGCCTTCCTCTTCTGGGATAGGTGCAGTGAATTGTCTGCGGATCGGGCGGCAATTCTATGTGACGGAAAACCCGAGATGCTGGTAGATGCCCTGATTAGGCTTCATGGCTACACCAACATCAATCGGGAGGAATTTATAAAGCAGGCGGTGGATCTTCACAACTTCGTGAATGACACGAAGGGCAACAAGGCCATCGAGCAGATGATTATAAGCGGGGATTCACATCCTCGTTTGGCAACCCGTGTTTACGAATGCTGCGAGTGGTCAAAGACGGAATGCTTCAGGAGTATCCTTGACGGTACATATAAGAAGACAACAACAGAACATCCCGACATTTTTGAGGAGGAAATTGTTGCAGCAAAGGTGGAATGCAAAGCGGAGCCAAAAAAAGCTTCGATAAGCATAACCGTGCAGCCTTCGGAAGCACAGATTGACGAAGCTCTTGAGCAAGTGAATGAGCAGCTTGAAAGATATACATTTGACGGCTATAAAACAGATTATGCACTTGCAATTATAAGCGGTCTCTTTGCAGGTGTGATTGATTCGGTTTTTGTTGGAAAAGTGACCTTTAACGGAACGGACATTGCGCTGTCACACGAGCAGGTTAATAATTTCATCCAGGAGTATGCCAAGTCTAAAGGCCTGGGAGGAGACCGTTTGAAAGACTGCATCAGTGATCTT
>CAVHKC010000180.1:0-3459 GCA_963636455.1 Ruthenibacterium lactatiformans | reverse complement strand
GCATTCGGTTGCTTTCGCAACCTCATGCATTCCGCCTCGCAGTATGTCTGCATACACACAACAAAATTTCTCTGCAAGCAGAGGCTTTTAGTTGTGACTTCCGCTTTAAAAGAGCAATGCGGCTCTGCAAGCCGTCTGCATTCGGTTGCTTTCGCAACCTCATGCATTCCGCCTCGCAGTATGTCTGCATACACACAACAAAATTTCTCTGCAAGCAGAGGCTTTTAGTTGTGACTTCCGCTTTAAAAGAGCAATGCGGCTCTGCAAGCCGTCTGCATTCGGTTGCTTTCGCAACCTCATGCATTCCGCCTCGCAGTATGTCTGCATACGCACAACTAAATTTCTCTGCAAGCAGAGACTTTTTGTTGTGTGTATGCCGCCGCATTGCTCACCGGGGTAGCAAAAAGGCCAGCGGGGAAGCTGGTCTTTTTTAGGAGAAGGTATTTCATTTTTATGGGGTGTGTGTAGTAAAACTATATGTATTGGGGGTTTTTACTGATACGAAGTATATCATTTTTTTCAATACGAAGTATCCAAAATTCCAAAAAGTTGTAACATTATAGTGTGCAGAATGCACAAATATGCCGCTTTTTTTATTTTTTTAAGTCTTTTTTACATATTTTTATGTCGTTTTCGCAGTTTTGCATATATAAAGCACGTAAAACTCTTTTCATTTCGTGCCGGTTCTGAATCCTGTCAATATTCTTGTCTGACATCTGAGAATAGTTAAAACTCCATATAGAGATGTGCGGCCATCTTTCGTCTGCTTTTCGTTCTTTCAATCACAGAAAAAACCAGGCACTGCCAAGTTCCGGCTGTGCCTGGTTTTTAAATGACAATTGTTGTCAATAATTCTGATAATTTCTTCAGAGTTGTTTTCTGCCTTATTTCCGTTTCCTTAGAATACGGGTGCCGGATTTTCTTCCGGTGCGGGCTCGTTTCTCACGAAGAGTGCTTCAAATTCTTCTCTTGTGATACGCTCCTTGCGAAGAAGCAGCTGCGCACATGATTCAAGAACATCTTTATTGTCTTCTATGAGTTTTTTGGCCTGCATATAGCATTTGTCAATAATCGTCTTGACTTCTTCATCAATTTCGGCTGCTGTTGTCTCCGAATAAGGCTTTGCCTGACCCCAGTCACGCCCGATGAAGACTTCTTCCGAATCGCTTGACGAATAATCAATCGGTCCGAGTGTCTCGCTCATTCCGTATTTTGTAACCATTGCTCTTGCAATGCTTGAAGCCTGCTTGATATCCTGTGAAGCGCCTGTCGTTATATCATCGAAGATCAAATCCTCGGCAATTCTTCCGCCAAAGGAAACCATGATGTTTTCAAGCATCTTTTCCTTTGAATTGAACATCTCATCCTTTTCGGGAAGCGGCATTGTATATCCGCCTGCACCGCCTGTGGGGATGATTGATACCATATGCACAGGTCCAACCTCAGGAAGCAGATGGAACAATATTGCGTGTCCCGACTCGTGATATGCGGTGATTTTTCTTTCTTTTTCCGCAACCTTGCGGCTCTTCTTTTCTGTGCCGACTCCAACCTTGATGAAGGCCTTGTCGATATCTGCCTGCTTGATATATGCTCTGCCGTTGTTTGCAGCCTGGATTGCAGCCTCATTCATAAGGTTTTCAAGGTCTGCACCGGCAAATCCAACCGTGGTGCGTGCAACAACTTCAAGATTGACATCTTCCGCAAGCGGCTTGTTCCTTGCGTGAACCTTGAGGATTTCTTCTCTTGCGGCGGCATCCGGCTTTCCGACAAAGACTTTTCTGTCGAAACGACCGGGACGAAGAATCGCAGGATCAAGAATATCCACACGGTTTGTTGCCGCCATAACGATGATTCCCTCGTTAACTCCAAAACCGTCCATTTCAACCAATATCTGGTTGAGAGTCTGTTCTCTTTCATCATGTCCGCCGCCTAAGCCCGAACCTCTTCTTCTGGCAACGGCATCAATTTCGTCTATAAATATGATGCAGGGTGCATTCTTCTTTGCATCATTGAACAAATCCCTGACACGGGAAGCACCGACACCGACAAACATCTCAACGAAATCGGAACCCGAAATCGAGAAAAACGGCACTCCCGCTTCTCCGGCTGTCGCTCTTGCAAGAAGCGTCTTACCTGTTCCCGGAGGTCCCACAAGGATGATTCCCTTGGGAATACGTGCTCCGACTCTTGTGTATTTTTGAGGGTCCTTCAGGAATTCGACAACTTCTTCAAGGTCTGCCCTTTCCTCTTTGAGCCCCGCAACATCTTTGAATGTGGTTTTATTGTTGTTTTGGTTTGTCATTTTTGCACGGCTCTTTCCGAAGCTCATGACATTTCCGCCGCCGGCGCCTCCTCCGGCCCGATTAGACATAACAACAAAGAAAATAATCATTATGATAATGACAATCAGCATCGGCAGTATGCTGCTTACAAAGAAGCTTTGCCTTGTGACATCCTTCATATAATAGGACACCTGCTGCTCCTGCAGATACTGAGCAACCGTTCCCACATTTTCAACATAAAGGACTTTTTTCGCACCCGATTTGAATGTGAGTGCCAAAGTGCCCGTTGGAACTTCCGTGTTCTGGTTGATGATTATTTCTTTTATGTTGTCGTCCTTTAAATCCGCAACAAATTCACTGTAAGTATATTCCGCATCGACATTTTTTGCCGACGACATATAATAAATTACTCCGAATATAACAGCAAGTACGACTATGTACAAAATGATCCCTCTCATGGGACTTCTGTCATTGTTAGTCATCATGCCTCCTTCCTGATTTTAGACATTTTTTACCACTCCTACGAATGGCAGATCTCTGTATTTTTGGTCGTAATCAAGACCCCAGCCCACAACAAATTTGTCGGGAATCTCGAATCCGATATATGCTGCATTAAGGCAAACTTTTCTTCTGTCGGGCTTGTCCAAAAGCACGCACAGTTCAAGGCTTGCAGGATGTCTTGCAAGCAGCATTTCCGTAAGAAGGTGCAGCGTCTGCCCTGTATCTACGATATCTTCCACGATTATTACATGCTTGCCTTCGACCGACCTTTCAAGATCCTTTGTTACGAGAACCCTGCCCGAGGACACCGTTCCCGAACCGTAGCTTGAAGCGGCCATAAAATCTATCTCCACCGGAATAGACATTTTTTGGGTGAGTTCGGTAAGAAAATATACCGAGCCGTTGAGAATGCCGACTATAACAACATCTTTTCCCTCGTATTTTTCGCTTAGTTCCTCAGCCAGTTCTTTGATTCTGCCTCTGACTTCATCTTCCGGAATCAAGACTTCAATCTCATCCACTATACTGCCCTCCGCTGATTTGCGCTCTCAGCGCAATTTTTGTTTTTTCGTTTATCTTGTATCTCTCGCCGATTCTCATGCCGACGATCCATAAAACTTCATTTTCGTCTTTCAAAACGGGGATTTTATCCCTCTCGCTTTTGGGAACTTTAGCG
>CAVHKC010000179.1:0-3461 GCA_963636455.1 Ruthenibacterium lactatiformans | reverse complement strand
GCTTTGGGAAACAACTCTTGACCCGGAAAGAAGACTTTTGAAAAAGGTTGAGATTGAAGACGGAAAGCTTGCAAGCCGTGTCACGGAAATGCTGATGGGTTCGGATGTGGCTCCGAGAAAACAGTTTATATACGAAAATGCGGCATATGCGCAGCTGGATATTTGACAATATAAAGCCGCAAAGTGCCGCAAAAAGATTTAAGATTTGGGTCTGCAACAAATAAGGTGCAGGAAAAATTGAAAAATGCCATATAAAAAGTGCCGCAAAATACTTACACAAAGAAACAGAAACATTATAAGACAAAAGAGAGAAGAAAATGCCTGAAGAAATTATTTCAAGTGAATATTCGGAGATAATGAAAAAGTCGTATATCGACTATGCGATGAGCGTAATATGCTCCAGGGCAGTGCCTGATGTCAGGGACGGTCTTAAGCCTGTACAGAGGCGTGTGCTTTATTCCATGAGTCAGCTCGGACTGAAAGCTGACAAGCCTCACAGAAAATCCGCGCGTATCGTGGGCGATACGATGGGTAAATATCATCCGCACGGCGACTCGTCCATTTATGAAACCTTAGTCGTTATGGAGCAGGATTTCAAAAAGGAAATGCCGCTTGTGGACGGGCACGGAAACTTCGGCTCCATCGAAGGCGACGGTGCTGCCGCCATGCGTTATACGGAAGCAAGGCTTGAAAAATTCACGCAGGATGTTTATCTGGCAGATCTTGACAAGAATGTTGTCGATTTCGTGCCGAATTTTGATGAAACCGAAAAAGAACCTGAAGTTCTTCCTGTAAGAATCCCCAATATATTGATAAACGGCTCTGAGGGAATTGCTGTCGGCATGACAACGAGTATTCCGACGCACAACTTAAACGAGGTTGCCGATGCCGAAATTGCATATATAAAAAACAACAATATAAGCACAAAAGAGCTTATGGAGTACATGCCGGGGCCTGATTTCCCGACAGGGGGACTTGTGACAAACAAGGCAGAACTTGAAGAAATTTATGAAACAGGCGTCGGAAAAATCAAGCTCAGGGGCAAGGTTGAATTAGAAAGTGCAAAACGCAAATCGGACAGGGACAAGCTTGTTATTACGGAAATTCCTTATACCATGATCGGAGCAAATATAGGCAAATTCATCATGGATATATGCGAGCTTGCAGAAACAAAGAAGACGCAGGATATTGTTGACATTTCGAACGAATCATCAAAGGAAGGAATCAGAATTGTTCTGGAATTGAAGAAGGGCGCAGACCCGGAAAAAGTCAAAAACCTGCTTTACAAAAAAACAAAGCTGGAAGACACATTCGGAGTGAACATGCTTGCCATTTCAAAAGGAAAGCCCGAGGTAATGGGCCTTAAGGCGATCCTCAAGGCGTGCGCCGAGTTTCAGTTTGAGATAAATACAAGAAAATACAACACGCTGCTTGCAAAAGACAAAGAACAAAAGGAAATCAAAGAAGGCCTTATAAAAGCGTGCGACATAATCGATCTCATAATTGAAATAATCAGAGGCTCTCAAAGCATTGCGCAGGCAAAGGCTTGCCTTGTTTCGGGAAAAACAGATGAAATCAAATTCAAATCCGAAGCATCAAAAGAGCAGGCTGCAAAACTTTGTTTTTCGGAAATTCAGGCACAGGCAATACTTGATTTGAGGCTTTCAAAACTTATCGGCCTTGAAATCATGCAGCTTCAAAATGATTATGAAGAACTGCTTAAAAGGATTGCAGAATATGAAAATCTGCTTGCAGATCCCAAGGCAATGCAGAAGGTGATTATTAAGGACCTCGAAAATATAAAAAAAGAATATGGATTTGAAAGAAAGACTGTGATTTGCGATGCCGAGGCGGCAGTCTATGAAGAAGCACCGATTGAGGCAGCGGAAGTTGTATTCCTGATGGACCGTTTCGGATATTCAAAGCTTATTGAGCCTGCGGCATATGACAGAAATGTTGAAACGGTTGATTCGGAAAACAAATATGTATTCAGGTGCATGAACACGGACACAATATGCGTATTTACGCAGTCGGGCGCATTACACAGCGTTAAGGCAATGAAAATTCCTTTAAAAAAGGTTAAAGACAAGGGTGTTCCGATTGACAATCTTTGCAACTACACAAGCACAAACGAAAATATCATAACGGTATGTGCAATGGAGCAGTTAAGGCTTAAAAAGCTTTTGTTCACAACAAAATCTGGAATGATGAAATTTGTGGACGGAGCGGAGTTTGATGTCAGCAAGCGCACGGTTGCGGCAACAAAGCTTGCGCCGGACGATGAAGTCATAAGCATTGATATGTTCGATGTGACGCTTCAAAAGATTTATGGCAATACGGATTCACCTTCAATTACGGAAGACGAAGATGAGGATATGGACTTTTCGATTTCGGGCGGCGAAGATGACGGAGAACAGCTGACATTTGATTTTATAGATATCATGCCAAATGTAAAACCTGCCGAAAGCAAGAGCGAGCAAAGCGAGACGGAACTTACCACATTCCACACAAACAAAATGGCTGTTTTGCAGACAAGAAACGGAATGTTCCTCAGGTTTAAGCTCAACGAGGTTCCGGAGCAGAAGAAGAGCGCACGGGGAGTAAGAGGAATCAGGCTCGGAGAAGAAGACGAGGTTGAGAAAGTTTATATTGTCGGCTTCGGTGAAGGACAGAATATCGAATATCACGGAAAGACGCTTGAACTCATGAAGGTTAAGCTTGCAAGGCGGGGAGGCAAGGGAACGAAAATCAGAAGCTGAAAAAATCTACAAATAAGGCTGTGATATTTGCAAAAATTCGTCAAATGAAAGTAAAAGTTAACTGTATAATTTAAAAAACAGTTGTGTTTTGGTTTTAAAACCTTGCAGCCTGAACAGGGCTTGGTTTTTTCAAAGCCTTGGATATAAAGGCTATATAAGTGCTTAGAAGAGAGCATGTTCAAAAAGGAAGGAATGGTTAAGATGGAAAAGAAGCTTAAGGTCGGAATTTTGGGAGCGACAGGAATGGTAGGGCAAAGATTTGTTTCTTTGCTTGAAGGGCATCCCTGGTTTGAGGTTGTTATGCTTGCAGCAAGCGAAAGAAGTGCAGGAAAAACTTATGAGGAGGCTGTCGGCAGCAGATGGAAAATGGCTGTCCCCATGCCCGAAAGGCTGAAAAAGGTTGTTGTTAAAAATATCAATGATATAGAAGCAAATGCGGCAGAGGTTGATTTTTGCTTCAGTGCTGTCGATATGACAAAAGAGGAAATCAGAGCATTTGAAGATGCTTATGCAAAGACAGAAACTTCTGTGGTTTCAAACAACTCGGCACACAGATGGACACCCGATGTGCCTATGGTAATACCCGAAATCAACCCTGAACATATTGAAGTTATTGAGTTTCAGAAAAAAAGACTCGGCACGAAAAAAGGCTTTGTTGCCGTAAAGCCCAACTGCTCGATTCAAAGCTACACTCCGGCTTTG
>CAVHKC010000178.1:565-3498 GCA_963636455.1 Ruthenibacterium lactatiformans | reverse complement strand
TCAAAAAACACGAAGGCGTTACAATCACCGACCTTCCGGGTATTTATTCGCTTTCTCCTTACACACTTGAGGAGGTTGTGGCAAGAAACTATCTTATCAATGAGCGTCCAAATGTAATACTTAATATTATTGACGGAACGAATCTTGAAAGGAATTTATATCTTACAACACAGCTTACGGAACTTGGAATTCCTGTTGTTATTGCCGTAAATATGATGGATATCGTTGAAAAAAACGGAGATAAAATCAACACGGCGGAGCTTTCAAGGCAGCTTGGCTGCAAAGTTGTGGAAATTTCGGCACTGAAAAACAAAGGAATTATGGAGGCTGCCGAGCTTGCCGTTGACGCTGCCGAAAATGTCAAGACTATTCCGATGCATACCTTCTCGGGTGTTGTCGAACATGCGCTTGCTCATATCGAAGAAGCGGCAGTTCACAATATGCCTGAAGAGCAGCAAAGATGGTATTCAATCAAGATCTTCGAAAGAGACGACAAAGTTCTTGAAATGCTCAATATCGACCCTAAGGTTATGACTCATATCGAAAAAGATATCGAGGCTGCCGAAAAGGAAATGGACGATGATGCCGAATCAATTATTACGAATGAAAGATATTTGTATATATCTTCAATAATACATGCCTGCTACAAGAAAAAGCAGGCAGGAAAGCTCTCAACTTCAGATAAGATCGATCGAGTCGTTACAAACCGTTGGCTCGGACTGCCGATTTTTGCCGCAGTAATGTTCCTCGTATATTACATTGCCATGGTAACAGTAGGAAGTGCGGCGACTGACTGGGCTAACGACGGCTTGTTCGGTGACGGATGGCACCTTTTGGGAATCGGCTCAAGCGAATATTCGCAGGATTCGGAAGAATATACAGATGTAATGAATGCCATAAATGCTTTCTATGAAGTTGACACGGAAGCAGAAGACTTCAATGCAGAAGAGACATTGGCAGCACTCAAAGCCTATGTTCCGACTTCTGATTCGGCAGAAATTGTTCTGGAAGATGAAGAAACGCTTGCCGAAAATACAATGACTGCATATTATTCGGAAATCCCTTCGGATGCGGATGATGAGTCAACAATAGAAATGACATATCTTGAAGCAGTTGATTATGTAAGCGAAAACGGATTTGACGCACCCGATCCTGCCTCATACGGCGTGTGGGTTCCGGGCATTCCGTCGCTTATCGAAAAAGGACTTAAGGCAGCAAATGCGGCAGACTGGCTGAACGGGCTTATACTTGACGGTATTGTTGCAGGTGTCGGCGCAGTAATCGGATTCGTTCCGCAGATGCTTGTTTTGTTCCTGCTCCTTGCAATACTTGAAGCATGCGGATATATGGCACGTATTGCATTCGTGCTTGACAGAATCTTCCGCAAGTTCGGACTTTCCGGAAAATCCTTTATTCCCATGCTTGTAGGCACAGGCTGCGGTGTTCCCGGAATCATGGCTTCAAGAACGATTGAAAACGAGCGTGACCGTCGTATGACTATAATGACAACAACATTCATACCATGCGGTGCAAAAGTACCTTTTATTGCTATGATTGCGGGCGCAATCTTCGGAGGTTCGGCACTTGTTGCCACATCGGCATATTTTATCGGTGTTGCGGCAATTATCGTATCGGGCATTATGCTTAAGAAAACAAAAATGTTTTCCGGCGATCCCGCACCCTTCGTTATGGAGCTTCCCGCATACCACCTTCCCACAGTAAGCAATGTGCTTCGTTCGATGTGGGAACGCGGCTGGTCATTCATAAAGAAAGCCGGAACAATAATCCTTCTTTCCACAATACTCATCTGGTTCCTTTCCAGATTCGGAACAGTGGACGGAACATTCCAGATGCTTGAAGAAGAACAAATCGGAAGTTCGATTCTTGCTCAGATCGGAAATGTTATAGCAGTTATATTCAAGCCTTTGGGCTGGGGCAACTGGCAGGCAACGGTCGCATCCATCACGGGACTTATCGCAAAGGAAAATATCGTAGGCACGATGGGTGTCCTTTACGGAGGACAGGGTGTTTCGGTATATGTGGCAATGGCAGCATCGTTTACGGGACTCAGCGCATTTTCGTTCCTCGTGTTCAACCTTCTTTGCGCACCCTGCTTTGCGGCTATCGGCGCAATAAAAAGAGAAATGAACAGTGCGAAGTGGACATGGTTTGCAATCGGTTATCAGTGTGTATTTGCCTATGTAATAGCACTTATGATTTATCAGTTCGGAGGAATCTTTACGGGAAATATCAATGTAGTCGGATTGATAGTTGCACTCATATTGCTTGCATTCATAATCTACATGCTTGTCCGCCCTTACAAGGAAGCAACGAAGCTTGAAGTTAATGTTAAAACAAGCAAGGCAAAAGCTTAAAAAAAGGAGGCGCAGGATATGTCGTGGTTATCACAAAACATAGGAACGATTATCATTTGCCTGATACTCGCACTTATAG
This sequence comes from Ruthenibacterium lactatiformans, assembly GCA_963636455.1. Taxonomy (GTDB): domain Bacteria; phylum Bacillota; class Clostridia; order Lachnospirales; family Lachnospiraceae; genus RGIG5612. The sequence goes on along the minus strand of CAVHKC010000178.1, from coordinate 1,044 downwards.
TTGCGGCAATCATTTTCTTCATAATAAGAGGCAAGAAACAAGGCAAGTCCTCCTGCGGCAATAATTGCTCCCATTGTGCCTGCTCGGGCACATGCCATAAAAAATAAAGAAATGATAAGAAAGCTCCTTTAAAAGGGCTTTCGGCACAGAAATTTCATTACTCCTTAGAAATTCGGCATAGCCGTCATGAGCGGTTATGCCGTCTGTGCTTTTACTTTTGTTGAAATATAGGGAGTTTGTGATATAATAAGCACCATGAGAGATTATAAAAAAGAATTTAAAGACAGAGTTAAATGGATTAAAAAAATTCTGAAAGAAAGCCATGCAGACGGCATCGTTTACGGTAACTCCGGAGGAAAGGACTCGGCACTGGTCGGGATTTTATGCAAGGCGGCATGCGACAACACATTGGGCGTTCTTATGCCATGTTCGTCAAAAAGAAATTTCGGAGAAGATACGCAGGATGCTAAGGCTGTGGC
>CAVHKC010000178.1:0-555 GCA_963636455.1 Ruthenibacterium lactatiformans | reverse complement strand
TTCGGAATTGAAACGATTACCGTGGATCTGACGGAAGTGCGAAAGAGCATGGTTGAAGTGCTTTTGGAGCAGATTTCGGAATCCTCGCTCACAAACATTGCGCCGCGTCTTAGAATGACAACTCTTTATGCCATTGCGCAAAGCAAAGGAATGCTTGTGTCAGGAACCGGAAACAGAGACGAAATCTATGTCGGCTACTACACGAAGTGGGGCGACGGATCGGCTGATTTCAATCCTATTGCAGACCTTACTGTAGGGGAGATATATGAATTCCTGACATACCTTAAAGCACCTGAAAACATCATAAAGAAAGCACCTTCGGCAGGTCTTTTTGAAGGGCAGACAGATGAAGGCGAAATGGGTATAAAATATTTGGATATCGACAAATATCTTCTCACAGGCGAAGGTGATGCCGATGTAATAAAGAAAATCGAAAAAATGCATGCAAATTCCGAGCATAAACGCTGCGGAGTGAGAATGTACGGAGCAGAAGATTAGCTGCTGTGAAAATTTTAGAACAGAATTGCAAAAGCTTTTCTTGACATTCATTTTTTT
>CAVHKC010000177.1:0-3523 GCA_963636455.1 Ruthenibacterium lactatiformans | reverse complement strand
GGTAATAAAGAGCCTGATATAGACCTTAACTTTTCAGGTGAATATCAGTCGAAAGCACATGATTATACGGAGGTTCTTTTTGGAAAAGGGCATACCTTCCGAGCAGGAACCATATCCACCTGCGCCGAAAAAACAGCCTACGGATATGTTAAAGGCTACATGGAAAAACACCATATGCAGGTCAGAAAATGCGAAATGCAAAGGCTGGCAAAGGGGTGCGAAAATGTAAAGCGAAGCACGGGTCAGCACCCGGGCGGAATTGTTGTACTTCCGCACGGAAACGAAATATATCAGTTCACGCCTGTTCAGTTCCCAGCAGACGATGAGGGCAAGCTCACAGTCACGACTCATTTTGAATACCATTCGATCGACCACAATTTGCTTAAGCTTGATATTTTGGGCCATGATGATCCGACGATGATCAAGATGCTTGAGGATTTGACAGGCTTTAGCTGCAGGCAGATAAAACTCGACAACAAAGAAGTTTTGAAGCTGTTTGAAGGAACGGAGGTTTTGGGTGTTAAGCCGGAAGATTTAAACGGCTGCGAGCTCGGAACATTGGGCGTTCCCGAGTTTGGCACGGATTTTGTAATACGAATGCTTTTGGACACAAAACCGAAGAATTTTTCGGACCTTGTCAGAATTGCGGGACTTTCGCACGGCACGGATGTGTGGACTTCCAATGCTGAAGAATTAGTAAAAAGCAAAAAGGCAACGCTTGCAACCTGCATCTGTACGCGTGACGATATTATGCTTTATCTCATACAGATGGGAGTTGAGCCTTCGAAGGCATTTAAGATAATGGAAAGCGTAAGAAAGGGAAAAGGACTTACTCAGGACATGGAAGATGTCATGAGGGCGGCAAACGTGCCGGAGTGGTATCTGTGGTCATGCAAGAAAATCCAGTATATGTTCCCCAAGGCTCACGCCGTTGCCTATGTTATGATGGCATTCAGAATAGCTTATTACAAAATATTTTATCCGCTGGCTTATTATGCGGCTTTCTTCAGCATCAGGGCCTCTGCATTTGATTATGAGCTTATGTGCGGCGGGAAAGAAAAGCTTATTGAAAACATGAACCGCCTGAAAGTAAAGCGTGACAGCGGTCAGGCTTCTCAGAAAGAAGAAGACAGACTGAAGAACATGAACAATGTTCTTGAGATGTATGCCAGAGGATTTGAATTTCTTCCGATCGATATTTATAAGGCAAAGGCAGACAGATTTACGATTGTGGACGGAAAGCTTATGCCAGCCTTCACATCAATCGACGGCATGGGCGAAAAAGCTGCCATGATGCTTGAAGCAGAGGCTGCAAAGGAGCCGTTTACTTCAAGAGAAGATATAAAAATAAGGGCAAGGCTTTCGTCAACGCTTGTGGAAAAATTGTATTCGCTCGGAATCTGCAAGAATCTGCCTGAAAGCTCGCAGATTTCATTTGCCGATTTGTTCGGGATAAAGATGTAACAAGCACGAAATAAATTTTGGAAGTTCTTGTGCTGAATCTTAATTTGTTTAAAAAAAATACAAATGGTGTAAAAATGGTTGAATATATAGATTTTGAAATATTTGAAAAATATCCGGAAGTCATGGCGGTATTTTCTACCAAAAAAGGCGGAGTAAGTAAGGGCATATATGAAAGCATGAACCTTTCCTTAGGCTCAAATGACGATCCCGAAAATATCAAAGAAAACTACAGGCGTTTTGCCGAAGCTTTGCACACATCACCGGAAAGGTTTGTTGTTTCAGACCAGCAGCATACAACAAATATCAGGAAGGTTACGGAAGCGGATGCGGGAAAGGGCATTGCAAAACCAAGAGATTATGAGGCAATTGACGGCTTTGTGACAAATGAAAGAAATTTGGTTCTGTGCCTGCTTTTTGCAGACTGCGTTCCTGTTTATATTTACGACCCCAAAAAACATGCCATCGCATTGGTGCATTCCGGCTGGAAGGGCACGGCAGGGCGCATATCCCAAAAGGCTGTAAAGCTCATGCAGAAAGAATACAACAGCGACCCAAAAGACCTAATCGCACTTATCGGGCCTTCGATATGCAAATCATGCTATGAAGTGAGCGAGGATTTGCTTGAGGAATTCAAAAAGACATTTGAAGAAGAGGATATAGAAAAGTTCTTTGAAAAGAGCAGATTCATTGAAGAGGGCGGAAAAAAGGAACAGAAGTATCTGCTTGACCTTTGGAAGGCAATAAAGATTACTCTTGAAGATTCGGGTGTCAGAAAAGAAAATATCCATAATCCCAAGATATGCACATTCGAAAATCATGAGCTTTTGTTTTCTCACAGATATACAAAAGGAAAAAGGGGAAATTTAGCTGCCGTTATGGCACTAAAGCCTACAGATTAGTCTTGTCGAAACGCTTGTTGATCTTGTGATTTTCAACTACTATATAGGATTCGGAAGTTCCTTTTTGAAAGAGTGTGCTTACCAGTTCACCGTATTCAATCATGTCTTTGCATGAAATTTCAAACAGAAGGCTGAATTTCCCGGCAAGAGTCCAGCATGAAACAATCCTGTAATCGTTTTTTGCCCATTCGATCATATCGTCATAATGGCCGTGGTTGGGCGCAAAAAGCATAAATGCGTTTACTGAGTTTCCAATTTTGAAGGGGTCAATGTCGATTGTGTAATCTTGAATAATGCCCGAATCTTCAAGCTTTTTGACTCTTTCACAAGTTGCGGGAACACTCATCGGGAGTGCTTCGGCAATTTTTCTCATAGACAAGCGTGAGTTTCTGTGGAGCATTTCCAAAATTTTGATATCAACATTATCCATATTGTCGTACCTCCGATTTGCATTTATGTGCTTTCAAAATCAAAAAACGGCCGCAAAATCAGCTGTTTTTTTCTTCATGTGTGTTGGCGATATATTTTTTCAGCGCCTTGAATGTTTTGTCGCTGATATGATGCTCGATTTTGCATGCATCCGAAGCGGCTGTGTCGGGATCAACGCCGATGCTTGTGAAAAATGTGGAAAGAAAAGTATGACGCTCATATATCTTTTTCGCAATCTTCTTTCCTTCGGGCGTGAGAGTGAGATAACCGTCACTGTCTATTGAAATATAATCGGCTTCTTTGAGGATTTTGACCGCACGCGAAACGCTCGGCTTTGAAAAATTCATATATTCGGCAACATCCAAAGAACGGACAGGGCCTTTCTTTTTCGATAATACCAATATTGCCTCCAAGTACATTTCACCGGATTCCTGAATGTGCATTTTTCGCTCCCGAATATAATATTAAATATGCATTAAAAACTTTCATGAAACAATACAAGCTTCTGTTTTTTAACGCTCAAACACCGTGTGCATTAGACGGATGATATCACAAAACATGACAAAAAACAACTTTCAAAAAAGGCTGCTTCTTGTTATTTCGCTTACTTTTGTGTAAAATAAACGGGCGGCGTCGGAGGAAATAAAAAGAAGTCCGGCAAAACCGCAAATTCAAGAAAACAAAGCAGTCAAGCCTGCGATAAAACGAAAGGAAAGTCCGGAAATGAAATG
>CAVHKC010000176.1:0-3528 GCA_963636455.1 Ruthenibacterium lactatiformans | reverse complement strand
GACGGAACAGTAGGCGCAAACAAAAACTCCATCAAAATCATCGGCGACAACACAAAGCAGTATGCGCAGGCATATTTCGACTATGATTCAAAAAAATCAGGCGGTGTTACCGTTTCCCACCTGCGCTTCGGCAAGGACAAAATAAAATCAACCTACCTTATCGACCAGGCTGACTTTGTTGCATGCCATAATGCTTCATATATGAGAAAGTACAACATTGTGCAGGATATTAAAGACGGCGGAACGTTCCTGCTTAATTGTCCGTGGAATGTTGACGAGCTTTCGAAAAATCTTCCCGGTCAGGCAAAACGCTACATTGCAGAGCATAATATAAATTTCTATACCATTGACGGAATCGTAATCGGAAAGGAAATCGGTCTCGGCGGAAGAATCAACACGGTGCTTCAGTCCGCATTCTTCAAGCTTTCAAACATCATTCCGGTTGACGATGCAATCCGCCTTATGAAGGAAGCAGCAAAGAAAACCTACGGACGCAAGGGCGACGATATAGTAAACATGAACTATGCCGCAATCGATGCAGGTGCGGAAAAAGTTGTGAAGGTTGAAGTTCCTGCGGATTGGAAAAATGCAAAAGACGAAGAGCTCGGAAAGACATATACCGAGGGAAGAGAAGAAGTTTTGGAATTCGTAAACAACATTCAAAAGGCTGTGACGGCACAGGAAGGAAACAGCATCCCCGTTTCAAAATTCGAAAAATATGTTACGGGTGTGACACCTTCGGGCGCTGCGGCATATGAAAAGAGAGGCATTGCAATCGATGTTCCGTGCTGGAATCCGGACGGCTGCATTCAGTGCAATCAGTGTGCTTATGTCTGCCCTCATGCCGCAATCAGGCCTGTTATCATGACAGAAGAAGAGCTTTCGAAAGCACCCTCCGAAATGAAATCTAAGGATGCCATGGGGCTTCCCGGATTTAAATTTGCAATCACGCTTTCTACACTTGACTGCACAGGCTGCGGCTCATGTTCGAAGGTTTGCCCCGGAAACAACAAATCAGAGACTCTGAAAATGCAGCCGATTGAAACGCAGATGTGCGAGCAGGAAATATTTGCATATGCAGAAACCATTCCAAAGAAGCCTGAAACATTGGAAAAATTCAAAGAAACAACAGTAAAGGGAAGCCAGTTCAAGAAGCCTTTGCTTGAGTTTTCGGGAGCATGCGCAGGCTGCGGCGAAACACCTTATGCAAAGCTTATGACGCAGCTTTTCGGTGAGAGGGCATATATCGCAAATGCAACTGGATGTTCCTCGATTTGGGGAAATTCATCGCCTTCGACACCGTATACCGTAAACGAAAAAGGACAAGGCCCCGCATGGTCGAATTCACTTTTTGAAGATGCGGCTGAATTTGGCTACGGTATGCTGCTTGCAAATAATGCGATAAGAGACGCGCTTAAAGAAAAGCTTGAAACAATACTCGAAAAGGGCGAAAACAAGGAAGTCAAGCCTTCTATTCAAAACTACCTTGACACATTCGATGACGGAGCAAAAAATGCAAAAGCAACCGAGGAGCTTGTGATTGCGCTTGAAAAATGCGGTTGCGAAAGGTCACTTGACATTCTTTCTCAGAAGGAATATCTTGCAAAGAAGAGCCAGTGGATCTTCGGCGGTGACGGCTGGGCATACGATATAGGTTTCGGCGGTCTTGACCATGTAATCGCAAGCGGAAGAGATATAAACATTCTTGTATTCGATACAGAAGTTTATTCAAACACCGGCGGACAGTCATCAAAGTCCACGCCGACGGGCGCAACGGCACAGTTTGCCGCAGGCGGAAAGCTCACCAAAAAAAAGGATCTTGCAAGAATAGCAATGACCTACGGATATGTTTATGTTGCACAGATAGCAATGGGTGCGGACATGAACCAGTGCATCAAGGCTTTCTCCGAGGCTGAAAGCTACAAGGGACCTTCGATAATCATCGCTTATGCGCCGTGCATAAACCACGGAATCAAAGGTGGAATGGGAACGGCAATGGCAGAAGAAAAGCAGGCCGTTACTTCGGGATACTGGAATCTTTTAAGATACGATCCCCGTCTTAAAGCCGAAGGCAAGAATCCGTTCATGCTTGACAGCAAGGCGGCAACCACGGAATATATCGACTTCCTCCACAACGAAGTAAGATATACCGCACTCGAAAGAATGAATCCCGAAAAGGCAAAAACTCTTTTTGCAAAGCAGGAAAGAGAAGCCAAAGAAAGATATGAAATTCTCAAGAGCATGGCAGAACAATAAAAACGAAAGGGCAGGATCATTAAGATAATGACCCCCGGATTAATAACAGTCGCTGTTTTGGTTATATTGATGATACTTATTGCCTTGCAGGTGGTGTATGAACTGCACCACCTGCGGGTGAGTGAATATAACCTTGAGTCGGAAAAGATTCCGCAAAACAGCGGCTTTAAATTTATCCTTCTTTCGGATATGCATTTGAGAAGCTACGGAAAAAACAATGCCGAACTCGTGAGAATCATTAGGGAAAATAAGCCTGATTATATTATGATTGCAGGAGACATGACAACGGCTTCACCTTCAAAAAAGGATGATGTGCTTTATTCTTTCCTGCGTGCAATATGCAATATTGCCCCGGTCTTTTATTCACCGGGAAATCATGAAAAGCACCTTGCGGAAAATGAAGAAATTTTTGGGAACCGCTATAAAAATCTGAAAGCCGTATGTACGCAGTGCAATATTAAGTATCTGGAAAACGAAAGTGCACATTTGGTGGAAAATGTGACTCTTTACGGGCTTGACATCGACTTTGCAATGTATAAGAAAAGAAGCAGGGCAAAGCTTACAGGCGATGACATAAAAGAAAAACTTAACAGTTTGAATGAAACAAGATATAATATCATCTTAGCGCACAACCCGCTTTTTTTCGAAGGATATGCCGAATACGGTGCGGATCTTGTTCTTTCGGGCCATATTCACGGAGGCGTAGTAAACCTTTCGAATGGGAAAGGACTTATTTCACCTCAGGTTCGGATGTTCGAAAAATATACATGGGGTTTGTTTGAAAAGGCTGGAACAAAAATGATTGTTTCGTCCGGTATCGGAACGCACAAAGTCAATCTAAGATTGTTCAACAGGCCGGAAGTAGTGGTGGTAAATATAAATGGAACAAACGGCAGTTCATCTCTCGTTTAAATTAGAATCTTTTGAGGGTCCGTTAGACCTGCTTTTGCATCTTATCGACAAAAACAAAGTCGATATTTATGACATACCCATCGCCGTAATCACGGAACAATATCTTGAATATATCAAGTCAATGGAGGAAAAGGACGCCGACAGAATGAGCGAATTTTTGGTCATGGCGGCGACACTTGTTGACATAAAAGCCAAAATGCTTCTTCCGAAGGAAGTTGACGAAGAAGGAAACGAAGAAGACCCGAGGGCGGAACTCGTTCAAAAGCTTATCGAATACAAGATGTACAAGTATATGTCTTATGAGCTTAAGGACAGAGAAGTCGAAGCGGGAAGGGTTATATACAAAGAACCGACCATTCC
>CAVHKC010000175.1:2814-3540 GCA_963636455.1 Ruthenibacterium lactatiformans | reverse complement strand
GTCCCTTATTTTTTATTGTCATTTCCCGAGTAAAATTTTACGCTGGCTACTCTGCCGAAACAATTTCTATATATTTGTTCAGATTTTCTATATTTGCTTCCTTGTGCTTTCCCGCATCCTCGCCGTCAAGCACCCATTGAACATCGTCAGGCGATGTTATTTTAAGCTTCGAAGCCTTGAATTTCAGCAGCACTTCATATTTTCCTTTTCCGAAAGGCATTTTGGTTCTGTCAACCGTGACGCTGTTGTCGCCTTTTCTTATCAATGCGCCTTCTATTTGCTTTGCAAAATCAAAGATACTCTTGGGTTTTCCGAAAAGCATGACCTCGAAAAGACCGTCCGAAAGATCCACGCTTTTGCCTGTTATCCCCGAAAAGCCGCCGACCTGATAGGAATTTGTTATCATCCCGAGGTAAAAATCGCCTTCTATAACCTCGTCGTCATATTCTATTTTCAGCGGGTGAAAGCTCATCTTCGGAATGATATTCATTCCTTCGATGATATATGCCGCATGGCCTAATGTCTTTTTCATCTCCTGCGTCGTGAATGCAGAAACTGCCGAAATATCACCGAATGCCGCAACATAAATGAAATTTGTGTCATTGAATTTTCCAAGGTCAACAGGAATTGGCTTTCCTTCTACTGCCACCTTTGCAGCCTGCTTTATGTTTTTGGAAAGTCCGAAGCTCTTTGCCGTGTCATTGGTTGAGCCTGCCGGGATAAATC
>CAVHKC010000175.1:0-2804 GCA_963636455.1 Ruthenibacterium lactatiformans | reverse complement strand
TTTTAAGCTTTGCAGCGCCTGATGTTATCTCGCTTAAAGTTCCGTCGCCTCCGAAGCAGACAATGCGGTCGAAGTTTTCGCCGTCTTCAATTACTTTTCTTTTTCCGTCAAGCCTTGCCTTGGTTTCGTATACAGAAACTTCATACTCACTTGCACACAGTATGTGCATTATATCGGCATAATATGTGTCAATCATGCCCTTTCCGGCATTCGGATTGCAAATAAACAATAATCTTTTCATAAAGTAAAACTCCGAAGGATATTATATTTCACGGGTGTATTTTTCAAGCCACACAGCCGTTTCTTCATCCAAAAACGGCTTTAAGGCATTGTATACATTCAAATTGTAGTTGTTAAGCCTTAAAATATCATCATCTGTCATATACTGCTTGTCGATTCCGTCAATATCAATCGGAACAAGCGTCAGATTTTCAAAGCCCACAACTTTTTTACCGTTAATTTCTTTTTCTGCAACAAGCAGATCGTTTTCCGTGCGGACTCCGAATTTCCCTTCGATATAAATTCCCGGTTCATCGCTTGTTATCATCCCCGGCAGAAGTTCTTTGTGCGACACGCTTTGAGGCCTTGCCTTGCCGATGTTTGGCGGCTGCTCGTGAACATTGAGCACATGGCCGATTCCGTGCCCCGTGCCGTGATTGTAGTCATATCCGTGCTCGTGCAGAAGCTTTCTTGCAGCTTTATCTCCTTCCACGCCGTTGAAGCATTCTTCTGCCTTAGAAGAATCAAAAGCCATAAGCCTAAGCATTGAAGCTGTAACAAGCGTGAAGCATTTCTTTTCTTCTGCCGTTGTTTCACCAAGAATGAATGTCCTTGTTGTATCGGTCGTTCCTTCAAAATAGTGTCCGCCACTGTCAACAAGAAGCATTCCTTCCGCAAAGACTTCTTTGTCTTTTCCACGTTCCGGCTCATAATGAATAATCGCACCGTTGTCCTTATATCCGGCAATTGTTTCAAACGACGGCTCGATAAAGCCTTCCTGCTCTTTTCTAAATTCAAGCAGCCTGTCTGCAATATCGCATTCCGTAAGCTTTTCTTTGCCTGCGCTTTCTTTAAGCCATTTCATGAAGCGAACCATTGCAATGCCGTCTTTAAGCTGAGCCTTTTTCGTATTGCTTATCTCTGTTTCGTTTTTTATTGCCTTAAGCTCCGTGCTCGGATTGGAAATATCTTTGATTTCATAGCCTGCATCTTTGAAAGTCAGATACATATCGCAGCTTATGCGTTTGGCATCAAGAAGCAAAATCGGCTTTTGTGCTCTTTCTTCTTTGCTTTCGTCTATTCCCAGAATATTTTCCTGTGCATCAAAATAATCTTTAATCTCAATATGTGCCTTCGAAAAATAATCTGAGGCTTCTTTTGTGAGGGCTTCTTTTCCAAGATACAAAACGGCATTTTCCTTCGTTACTGCCGCATAAGCATAGGCAACGGGATTATATTCGACATCATTTGCCCTTATGTTGAAAAGCCATGCAATGTCATCAAGTGAATTTATTATGTGAAGATATGGCTTTCCGCCAGCTTCCCTTTCAAGCGTTTTTCTTAATTTTGCAAGTTTGTCGCTTGTGCTTTCGCCTGAATATTTGTCAAAAAGAATAATCTTTGAAAATTCCTGTTTCGGCCTTTCAGTCCAAATTTTTCCCGCAAGGTCCGAATCGTATTTCTTTTTTCCGTTAAGGCTTTCTGCAAATTCGGCATTTACTGATTTCCCGTCAAATCCCAAAACTTCCGGCTTTCCTTTTGATGCCGATTTTACGAATCTGCTGTTTATGAAATCCTTGATATCGGGCACGCCTTCTTCGCCCATTTTCATAAGCTCTATGCCGCTTCCTGCAAGCTCGGCTTCTGCCTGGAGGAAATACCTTCCGTCCGTCCAAAGCCATGCGCCGTCTTCGGCAATCAAAACCTTTGCCGCAGAGCCCGTAAACCCGCTTATGAACCTAATTGTTTTGAAATGTTCTCCGACATATTCACTGTTATGGCAGTCATCCATGGGGATAAGATACATATCCGCTCCCGCATCTTTCATAAGCTTTCTTAATTGTCCTATTCTTTCTGCATATATACTGCTCATTGGTCCTCCGTTGGTTTTTGTTTTTTTTCATGGGTGATATTTCCTGTATGCCACCCGTTTTATTTATATGATTTTTTCTGCATTTACTTCCCTTGTATTACTTGGCAGCTGTAAACTTTTCAGTAATATCAGGAAGCCGTAAATTTTTACATTGTATTTAAAAAATACAAATGTTTATGGCGTAAGATTCCGAAATCATGTTTCATTCGCAATATCCTAAATATAAACACTTTTCACTTTACAATGTTTAAAATCACTGTATTTGCAAGAATCATCCCCGCCACGGAAACAACACTTGCAAGGCTTCCCACCGGGCCTTCTGCCTTCCTTGCGGGCGGCTCTTCGGAATATACAACCTCAAGCTTTTCAACTCCCAAAGCCCTCAATTCTTTTCTCATCTTTTTTGCAAGCGGGCACATGGTTGTTTTGTAAATATCTGCAGTCTTAAACTTTGTCGGGTCAAGCTTGTTGCCTGCGCCCATGCTGCTTATTATTCTGACATTATTTTCATATGCCCTTTTTATCAGTTCCTTCTTTGCAGGAAGCATGTCAATCGCATCTACTATATAGTCATATTTTGTCAAATCAAATTCATCTGCATTTTCGGCTGTATAAAAAACCGGGAATGCATTTATATTGATATCGGGATTGATATCTTCCGCACGTTCCTTGAAAACTTCCGTTTTGAAGCTTCCAAGCGTTGAATGAAGCG
>CAVHKC010000174.1:0-3584 GCA_963636455.1 Ruthenibacterium lactatiformans | reverse complement strand
CCTTCTTTTCGAGCAGATCCGATTTATTAAAGGCTTTTATATAAGGGATATTTCTTTCCTTAAACAATTGAATCAGCTGCTCGTCTGCAGGCTGCATTCCCTTTTGCCCGTCAATAACCAGCACCGCAATATCGACTTTTGAAAGAACCTGCTTTGCACGCTTCACCCGCATTTCACCAAGCATCCCTTCATCATCAATACCCGGAGTGTCGATAATCACAACGGGGCCTAAGGGCAAAATTTCCATCGCTTTCTGCACGGGGTCTGTCGTGGTTCCCTTTATATCGGAAACCAATGACAGCTTTTGACCCGTCACAGCATTCACAACGCTTGATTTTCCCGCATTCCTCAATCCGAAAAAACCTATATGTATCCTTTCGGCAGAAACTACATCATTTAAACTCATAATATCTCCGTTCCGCAAACTTTCGGGTTTTTTAGGCTTTCCATGTTTTCATGCTTTTGCCGATTTTCACCTTATGTCTGCTTATATTAATTTTGTTTATGCTGCAATCCTTTTACTCTTTGTTTGACATACTGTCTGCCGCACCTTAAAAGCTTGTTATGACACTCCTTGCTTTTAAAGGCTTGCTGCAGCATGAAGCTTTTCTACCTTTAAAATCTGAAATCTCTGCGGTTTGAGTTCTTGATATCTTCGATATTTTGCTTTGCAATTTCCTTCACTTTTTCCTTTGGAATCTTTTCAAGTTCTCTTTCTATCATCGCAAAGCCCTTTTCCTTTGTATCTTCCGAAGCATAATCCACCAAATATTCGGCAAGAGTCATCAATGCGTTCGGATGGCAGCAGTTTAAGATCTGACCCGATTTGCAAAGGCTCATAAAACGGTCACCCGTGCGGCCCTCTCTGTAGCAAGCCGTGCAGAACGAAGGAATGTGTTCCTTGTCTATCAGCCAGTTTACAACCTCGTCAAGAGTTCTTTGGTCGGACACATCAAACTGTTCCGAATCGTGCGGCCTTTCTTCTTCAGTATATCCTCCAACAGAAGTTCTTGAGCCTCCGCTTATCTGAGAAATGCCGTAATCAAGCACTTTCCCTCTGATGGCTTCGCTTTCGCGCGTTGAAATAATCATTCCCGTATAAGGAACGGCAATTCTTATGCATGCAATGATTTTTGCAAACATATCATCAGCCAGTCCGTTGTCGAATGTGTCCGGGTCGATATCATCGGCACGCTTAACACGGGGAACGCTTATCGTGTGCGGTCCGACTCCGTGCACCGCTTCCAAATGTTCTGCATGCATCAAAAGCCCCGCAAACTCATATTTATATCCTTCGAGTCCGAAAAGTACGCCGAGACCCACATCGTCTATTCCGCCTTCCATCGCGCGGTCCATTGCTTCCGTATGATAATCGTAATCATGCTTGGGACCTGTGGGATGAAGCTCAAGATAACTCTTCTTATTATAAGTTTCCTGGAAAAGAATATATGTGCCGATTCCCGCATCTTTCAGCTTTTTGTAGTTTTCAACCGTTGTAGCCGCAATATTGACATTAACACGGCGGATATCTCCGTTTTTATGATGAACGGAATATATTGTCTTAATGCATTCAAGAATATATTCAATCGGATTGTTCACAGGATCCTCGCCCGATTCGATTGCCAGACGCTTGTGCCCCAAATCCTGCAGTGCAATAACTTCCTGCTTTATCTCTTCCTGCGTAAGCTTTTTCCTTGCGATATGCTTGTTCTTCATGTGATAAGGGCAGTAAACACAGCCGTTCACACAGTAGTTTGAAAGATAAAGCGGTGCAAACATAACGATTCTGTTGCCATAAAATGCAAGCTTTATCTCGATTTTTTCGGGGATATCGCACGCCAAAAGAACCGATGCCTCTCTATGTGTAAGCCCCGCACATGTTACTTTGTCGCCGTTTCTTTTCGGGCGTGCTTTTTCAAGCAGACTGTCGATCAATTCGACATTGTGCTTGTTTGCTTCTACATACTTGATTGTTTCAAGAATTTCTTCATGATTGATGAATTCTTCTGCATGAAGTGATTTTGGATTGTAATTTGCCATGGTTTTTCCTTTCTTTGCGGTCAGATTTCTCTTTCCGTCAGATTATGTTTTGCTTTTATTTATGCGGCGGTTTCACACGGGCAACGCCCATTGCCATGCCGCCTATTATTTTGGCTGCATTTTTGCATCCCCTCTGGATTCAACAATTTTATATCCCGCTGCCTTCACGGATTCTTTCAATTCTTCAAGGTTCTGCGCCGATTCTTTTCCGCTTGAAAGCTTGTTGTCGTAAAGTGCATATTTTTTTCTTTCTTCAAGCGGTGAAAGGTTAGGCATCACGACATTCGCACCGGCTTTTATTCCTCTTTCCCTGCCGCCTTTTTCGATTGTTCCGAGTGCCGTTGTTGCAGGCAGCAATATATCGGGCTTTATGAGTCTTATAATTGAAAGCAGAAAAATTGTCATATCGGCCGTTCCCGCCTTAAAATTTGCAAAAGGCGTGTCGTGCTGCGGAATAAAAGGTCCTATCCCGCACATATGCGGCTTAAATTCTTCAATAAACTTCAAATCTTTTGCAAGCGTTTCTGCTGTTTGGAAGGGTGAACCCACCATGAAGCCGCAGCCTGTCTGAAAGCCTATGTCTTTGAGTTCTTTCAGACACCTCATCCTGTTTTCAAAGGACATCCCTTCAGGGTGCAGTTTTTCATAATGCTCTTTGTCTGCCGTTTCATGCCTTAAAAGATAGCGGTCTGCTCCCGCATCAAACATTTTTTGATAATCTTCTTCCGAAAATTCTCCAAGCGAAAGGGTTACCGCACAGTCAGGATATGCTGCTTTGATTTTTTCAACAATTCGGCATATTCTTTCTGCCGTCATCGTTCCCTCTCCGCCCTGCAGAACAAAGGTTCTGAATCCAAGCTCCCAGCCTTCCTTGCAGCATTTCAAAATTCTTTCATCATCAAGCACATATCTTTCGCAGGCTTTGTTTGATTTTCTTATGCCGCAGTAGAAGCAGTCGTTTCGACAGATGTTTCCTACTTCTATCAGCCCTCTTATGTAGACTTCCGTGCCGAAGTTTTGCCTTTTTGCTTTATCTGCGAGCTTTGCGGCATAATCAGCAATTTCTCTGCTTATCTTTCCTGCCTCTTCCCGGGTGTTTGGTTTCTCATCTTCTGCGTGTTGCAAAGGTTCCGCTGCCGTAATAAGCTTTTCATATTCGTCCGTTTCAAGCGAATGCTTTTCGGCAAGTCTGTCTATTAACAAAATTGCTTCGCTGCGTATATTTTCGGCACACTCCGATAATTTTGCATTATGCTGTTTTTTAAGTTCTGCATTTTCTGTGTTTAAATTCATTTTTTGTAATACATTTTGTATTATCGGCTTTTTTCCGCGTATGCAGGCATATGATTTATTGTTTAGTCTTATGCTGTTATATTTTGGAAAAGCCGGTCCGGTCTGTCAGCCGACGGTCACTTGTTTATACTAAGTTCAGCCAATAACATTAGAATAAGCTGTCTTCACGCTCAGGCCTTCGATATTTCCCAGCTTTCCTGCCAGGGAAGAAATCACATCCTGCGGGGCGTCAAGTGCAACCGAAACAATGC
>CAVHKC010000173.1:1128-3587 GCA_963636455.1 Ruthenibacterium lactatiformans | reverse complement strand
TTTTTTTCTGTTTCTTGCAAACTTTCCTCCGTTTCCGTTAAAGCCGCACAAAAACTGTTCCTATTCAAGCCCTATATCTTCGCCGTCCAAAAGCTCTGCGAAAATTTTTCCGATATAATCGATTTCTTCATCGTCATCGACAAATTCATATCTTGCTTCCTTTTCTTCGGGAGCAGACATATCCTTCAGAATATAGGCATCCGAACCGTTGTCTGTGCTCTTTGAAACAAGCAGGTAATTGACATTGTTTATCTTTGTTTCTTCTATCACAAAAAAAACTTCCTTTTCGCCGTCATCTGCTGTCAATACTATTCTTGTTCCTTCTTTCATATCCATTTTATTTTAATCCTTTCGAATTTAACCTCAAATTATCTTTGGGAATTGCTTTCCCTTATTCCAAAATTTTCACGAAAAGAAAATATATTATGTTTCTTTTCTTAAGTCAAGGTAATCCTGCAATATATACGATGCCGCAATTTTGTCGACATACTGCTTCATATCTGCTTTTTTCACACCTGCTTCTGCTAAAATTTCTTCTGCGCTGAATGTGGAAAGCCGCTCATCTTGCAGGATGACTTCAAGCCCCGTCCTTTTTTCAAGTGCCTCCTTGAACGAACGTGTCTTTAATGCACGCTCTCCTTCCGTATCGTCCATGTTGAGCGGAAGGCCCAAAACAATAAGCCCTATATCATACTCACAAATCAAAGCTTCGATACGGGCAAATGTTTTCCTCAGTTTGTCTTCTTTGGTACGCGTGATGGTTTCAAGCGGCTGTGCAATCAAAAATCCGGCATCGGAAACCGCCGTTCCGACTGTTTTTGAGCCGTAGTCGAGTCCCAGAATTCTCATAGAAATCCCTGTTATTTGAGCTTGTTTTCGATGTAAAACTTAACGGCTTCTTCAATCAGGTCATCACGCTCTACTTTTGCGATAAATCCCCTCGCGTTTTTATGGCTTGTTATGTAGGTCGGATCTCCTGACATAATATATCCGACGATTTGATTTACGGGGTCGTAGCCTTTCTCGGACAGCGCCTCATAAACCTTTGCAAAAACTTCTTCAACGGTCGGGATCTCATCCTTCGGAATGTTATAAAGTTGTGTTAAATGTAAATCATATCCAGCCATGCCTAAATTCTAATACAAACCGTTTTTTTATTCAACGAAAGATTGCTGATTTTTTCAAAAAGATGAACCTGTCTTAATGCGGCAAAATAAACAAAAACCGTTTTTTAAAACTTCACCGAATTTTCGGGCAGAAATTCTTTTATTTCAATCATATCGTTAATTTCGTTTTCGCACTTTTGGGTTTTCAGCTTAATATATTCGGGCGTAAATCCCAAAAGATATTCCTTATCATTTTCCTTTATGAGCTCTTCTGCAAGAATCACAACAGGCTTTCCGGCAAAGGATTCGGCATATTCTTTTTCAAGGATTTCCGCTTCTTTTGCAAGCATTTCGGCACGCTGTGCCTTTTCATTCTTTGTAAGCTGCTTTGGGAATTTGTCCGCCCTCGTTCCTTTTCTTCTTGAATAAGGGAAAATATGCATTCTTGCAAATTTCACTCGTTTTGCAAACTCAA
Organism: Ruthenibacterium lactatiformans; assembly: GCA_963636455.1. Classification (GTDB taxonomy): domain Bacteria; phylum Bacillota; class Clostridia; order Lachnospirales; family Lachnospiraceae; genus RGIG5612. Next base: position 2,006 of record CAVHKC010000173.1, on the reverse strand, counting down.
GCGTCTCTTCAATTTCTTCTTTTGTTTCACCGGGGAAGCCCACAATCACATCCGTTGTGATTGCCGGGTTTTCATAATATTTTCTGATAAGCTTTGCGGCTTCAAAATATTCTTCGCTCGTGTAATGGCGGTTCATTCTTTCAAGCACCGAATCGCTTCCCGACTGAAGAGAAAGATGAAAATGCGGGCAGACCTTTTCGCACTTGGCAAGCCTTTTCATGAAATCTTCTGTAATAATGCTTACCTCCGCAGAGCTTAGCCTTATTCTTTCAAGGCCTTCGAGTCTGTTTAATTTTTCAATCAATGCTGCAAGCGAATCGGCACCTTCTTCAAAGCCTTCTGCTTTAAAACTGCTTATGTCGATTCCCGTAAGAACAATTTCTTTATATCCGTTTTGGCAAAGGCCTTTTGCTTCTTCAAGAATATCTTCAATCCTTCGGCTTTGCGAGCGTCCCCTTAAGAACGGGATAATGCAATAAGAGCAAAATCTGTTGCAGCCGTCCTGAATTTTCAGATAGGCTCTCACATGCCCTTCCTGTGCGGTGATTTTGCACTCTGCCATTTCGTTTTTTTCTTTATTGTCCAGGACAAGGTCCACTGCCTCGTCTTTCATCAATTCTTCTTTGGCTTCTTTTGCATAACAGCCTGCCGCAATAATATAAGCTTTTGGAGCCTTTCTTCTTGCTCGGTGCAGAATCTGCCTGGATTTTTGGGCAGCCGTTTTTGTGACGGCGCAGGTATTTACGACATAAACATCCGCCTCTTCGTCGAAACCCACGACTTCATAACCCATAGCCTTAAACTTTTCGTTTAAAGCCTGGGTTTCGTAAGAATTCACTTTACAGCCTAATGTGTGGAATGCTACTTTCATTTATCTG
>CAVHKC010000173.1:0-1118 GCA_963636455.1 Ruthenibacterium lactatiformans | reverse complement strand
TTTATTGTATATCAATAATTTCAACCGTTCCGATTGCTTCTTCATAAAGGTCTTCAACCAGTCCGTTCAGCCTGCTTTCGCTTTTTTCAATTCTTTCAAGCTTCGGTTTTGTGACCGGGTGCTTTGCAACAAAAATCGTGCAGCAGTCTTCATATGGAAGAATCGAAGTTTCGTAAGCGCCTATTTTTTCCGAAACCTCCACAATATCAAGCTTGTCAAAAGCGCAAAGCGGCCTGTAAACAGGCATTTTGCAGACTGCATTCGTAACAAGCATGCTTTGCATTGTCTGGCTTGCAACCTGACCGATTGACTCGCCTGTCACAAGCCCCAGCGCATTTTGTTCTTCTGCAAAATATTCGGCGATTCGCATCATATATCTTCTCATGATTATCGTAAGCTCGTCATGCGGACAGGTTTCGTAAATTTTCATCTGAATATCCGTGAAATTCACGATATGAAGCTTGATCGGTCCTGTATATGCAGAAATTATTTTTGCAAGGTCGATGACCTTCTGCTTTGCCCGCTCGCTTGTGTATGGCGGTGCATGAAAATAAACGGCATCTATGCTTACGCCCCTTTTTGCGACCATATATCCGGCAACGGGACTGTCGATTCCTCCGGAAAGCAAAAGCATAGCTTTTCCCGAACTTCCCACAGGCATTCCAGAAGGGCCTGCAATTACATCCGAATAAATGTTTATAACCAAAGGCCTTACTTCCACGCAAAGTGTGATTTCGGGAGAATGGATATCAACCGTCATGAAATCGAATGTGTCAATAATTGCTTCACCCAATTTTTCGCTTATTTCCATCGAAGTCATGGGAAAGGCCTTGTCTGCACGGCGGGTGCTGCATTTGAAAGTATGCGTTCTTCCGTCATCATATTTTTCTTTCACATAATTTAATACTTCTTCTTTGATATTTTCAAAGCCGCATTTTTTTATCTGCTTTACCGGGCAGATTCCTGCAATGCCGAAAACTTTTTTCAAGCATCCGATAACATCTTCGCTGTCACAATCCGACTCGACATAAATTCTGCCGTCAGCCTTTTTCACATGCGATTCGCCGTCAAGCACCTTAAGCGCCGTCTTGATATTGCGCACGAGAATATCCTCGAAT
>CAVHKC010000172.1:0-3613 GCA_963636455.1 Ruthenibacterium lactatiformans | reverse complement strand
TATCATTGCAGCATTGTCCGTGCATAAAATCGGCGAAGGACAGTAAAACTCAACCCCTTTGCTTTCGCATGCTTCTTTCAGTGCCGCACGCAATGTCATGTTTGAAGCAACTCCTCCTGCAATCGCAAATTTCTTAAGGCCGAATTCATCGAATGCAGCCAAAATGCGCTCTTTCATTGAGTCTGCAACCGCCGCCTGAAAGGATGCCGCAATATCGGCACGATTTATTTCTTCACCCTTCATTTTGCATGAATTTATCGTATTAAGAACTGCGCTTTTAAGCCCCGAAAAGCTGAAATCATACGGATTGTCGTGAATTTTCGCCCTCGGAAAAGCATAAGCTTTTTCGTTTCCCTCTTTTGCGCACTTTTCCACTTTCGGGCCTCCCGGATATCCAAGGCCAACAGCCCTTGCGATTTTGTCGAATGCCTCTCCTGCCGCATCATCTCTGGTTCTTCCGATGATTTCATATTCCGTATAGCTTGAAGCTTTCACAAGGTGAGTGTGCCCGCCCGATGCCACAAGGCATAAAAACGGCGGCTTTAGCTCCTTATTTTCGATATAATTTGCGCATATATGCCCTTTTATATGATGAACTCCGACAAGCGGAATGTTTTTTGCAAATGCAGCTGCCTTTGCAAAGGAAAGCCCCACCAAAAGCGCACCCACAAGTCCCGGGCCGTAGGTTACCGCCACAGCATCAATATCATCAAGAGTCGTGTCTGCATCATCAAGTGACTTTTGCACAACCTGATTGATTTTTTCTATATGTTTCCTCGATGCAATCTCGGGCACAACGCCGCCGTAAACCGTATGCAGGTCAATCTGCGAATATATCACATTCGAAAGTATTGTGCGTCCGTTTTCGACAACCGCCGCCGCCGTCTCGTCACACGAAGATTCAATTGCCAAAATTTTAATATTGTCCATTTTATTTTTTCCAAACAGATTTCCTATGCCGGTTTTTCAGTCGGCTGTGTTTTATATAACCGATGTGAGCAATTTATTTCATCACTCATCATCTTCAAATTTAAGCGTTGCACTTTTCAAATCCTTCGAAGCCTTTGCCCTGGGGAAAATTTCTTTTATTTCGTCCATATAATCTGCCGGATTCCACATTGACGGGCTGTAATGCGTGTACCAAAGCTCCTTGGGATTTGCTTCTTTTGCAAGATATGCCGCTTCCTGCATTGTCATATGGCATTTTTCCACGGCATCCTGCTGCTTTTCATGCTCTCCGTACATGCCCTCGCACACAAATATATCTGCATTCTTTGCCTTTTTTGCAATCACAGGCAAAGGCCTTGTGTCCGTGCAGTATGTGATCTTGAGCCCCTTTCTTGCAGGACCCATCACCATATCCGGCGTGAAAACTTTCCCTTCAAATTTGATTTCTTCGCCTTTTTGAAGTCTGTTCCAGTAATTTACGGGAAGGTTTAAATCCTTTGCTTTTTGTGCATCGAATCTGCCTGCCCTGTCAATAATAAAATTATATGCAAAGCACGGTATTTTGTGGTGCACTTTGAAGGCTTCTATTCTGAATTCATCAAACCACAGCTCCTGATCGTCTTCTTCAAGCTCGATGAAATTTATGGCAAAAGGAAGCGCAGGTGCAATAACCCGCAAGGAATTTACGATTTTTGTAAGCCCCGGAGGGCCGACAAGCGTGAGCGTGTCCCTTTTATCAGAGTTTCCCATGCTCAAAAGAAGCCCGGGAAGGCCGCCGATATGGTCGCCGTGAAAATGAGTGAAGCAAATAAGGCTGATCGATTTGAACGACCATCCCTTTTCCTTTATTGCAATCTGTGTGGCTTCTCCGCAGTCAAACAAAATGTTGTTTCCGTTGAACCTGAGCATCATCGAAGCCAAATGTCTTTTCGGAAGCGGTGCCATTCCTCCCGTTCCAAGCAAGCATACATCTAACATAGTTTTTTATATATTTTTCATAAACAAAATCGCATCTTCTTTGGGTTTTTCATAAAACCCTTTTCTTGTTCCTGTTTCTTCAAAGCCTTCGCTTTTATATAAATTTATTGCCGCTTTGTTGCTCTTTCTTACTTCAAGGAAAATTTTTGCAATATCGTTTTCTTGAAGTTTTTCATACAAAATATCAAGAATTTCCCTTGCTATTCCCATATTTCTGAAATCTTCGTCCACAGCAATGCTCACAAGATTTCCTTCATCTGCCGCACAAAGAACCGCCGCATATCCTGCAACTTTTTTGCCATGCTTTGCAGCAATAAACAAGGTCTGTCCGTTTTCGAAATAATGTCTGATTCCTTCCTCGCTCCACGGCTGTGAAAAATATTTTTTTTCAAGTGCCGCAGCCTGACCTATGTCATCTTCATTCATATAGCTGTAAGATATTTCCATGATTTTCACGCCATCTTATTTTTCTTTGCTTCCCGTTCGGCCTGCGACAGCCTGAAATAATTCGGTGCAAAATCCGCTGCGTCCACTATTTTTCCCTGCCTGAAACGGTCATATGCCGCTGCTGCTGCGCCTGCGGCACTTTGCCTGTTAAGATTTGCCGGTGCAAAGCTGTAAGGAAATTGTGCTTTGCTTTCTATTGTTTCTTTGAAAGCCAAAACACCGTCTCCCAAGAAAATCACGCTTCTTTGGCAATCTTCTTTGCCAGGCGAATTTAGCTTTTCAATCAGTTCGGTAATTGCCATGGCGGCAGGCTCGATGATTTCCTTTATTGCATAGGAAACATTGTTTTCTGTTCTTTTTTCTTTTTCGAATGTGAAAATCCCTGTATAAACCTGATCTCTTCTTGCATCCATTATGGGCACGATAAAATCAGAATTTGCATAAAAATTGTACGCCATTGCTTCCAATGTCGGAACCGCAATCAAAGGGATATTAAGCGCAAGTGCGAAGCCCTTTGCCGTTGCCGCACCGATCCTTAGTCCCGTAAAAGAACCGGGTCCCGAACTTATGGCAACGGCGTCAATTGTTTTGACATCCGTTTCTGTCATTTTGCATATTTCTTCAATCATCGGCATAAGCGTCTGCGAATGCGTCTTTTTGTAATTTGTCATATATTCGGCAACAATCAAATCATCTTCCCAAATGGCGGCAGATGCTGTAAGTGCCGAACTTTCAATAGCCAGGATTTTCATCTTTTTTCCCTTCAGCCACAGTTATTTTCCTGTAATCAAAACCTTTTTCAAGGTCCTTTTCGACCGTCACGCAAATTGAATTTTCTGGCAAGAGTTCCGCAACTCTTTCTCCCCATTCCACAAGGCATACGCCTGTTCCAAACAGATATTCTTCAAAACCTATCTCAAACATCTCATCCGGGTCATCGATTCTGTATACATCAAAATGATAAAGCGGAAGTCTTCCCTCGTCATATACCTGCAGAATCGTAAAAGTCGGTGAGCATATCGCCTCACCGATTCCCAATCCTTTTGCAAAGCCTGCTGAAAAGACTGTCTTGCCGACACCCAGGTCTCCATCTAAGCTGATAACAGTGCCGGCAGTTGCCTGCCGGCCCATTTCAAATCCCAGATCAAATGTTTCTTGTTCCGATTTTGATTCGTAAACCTTTTTCATAAGTTTTTTTCAGGCGTTTTCAAACACTGTTTTCATGCATTTGTATGTCATG
>CAVHKC010000171.1:1768-3649 GCA_963636455.1 Ruthenibacterium lactatiformans | reverse complement strand
CCGCGGTCTCGACCTTGGCAAGGTCGCGCGTTACCAACTACGCCACTATCGCATGCGCCTGAGCACGAATGTGAGTATAAAGGAATGCGGAGCCTTTGTCAACAAAAAATTGCAGAAATGCAGATTATTTGCAGATTATTTCGCATTATTTTAAAAGGTTAAGAATGAAATCTGTCAGGCTTTCGCCTGTGGGTTTGTGTGAAAATTTTTCTTTGACATTCAAGTAATTTTCTCCGATTTTATAGCCTTTGATCATATCTGCAATTTGATTCGTATCAGAGCATACAAACGGCTTCAGCATGCTCCACATTTCTTCGTAGATTCCGCGGTCTGCCTCGTTTTGCTCAAAGTCATTGCAATATAATATTATCGGCAAATCAATGGCCATAGCATCAAACATGACAGAAGAGTAATCCGTAAGCAGATAATCGGAAACAAGCAAAAGCTCCTGAGTTTCGGCAGAACTGTAGTTTTTAAAATCCACATTTTCAGGCTTGGACAAATAAACATGATCCTTGTAGATAATCTCATAATCATCACCCAAAAGCATTTGAAGCTGATTAAGGTCTGCAAGATAACTCAAATCAAAATCCCGCTCTTCGTCATCACCGATGCCATAATTGCAGTCACGCCATGTCGGAAGATAAAGGACAATCTTTTTTTCTTTTGAAATCCCGTATAAGTCCTTGAGGAAATTGATAAAATCCACATCATTTTTCTTCTCAAGCAAATATTTCACCCTCGGGTATCCAAATGCCAGCTGCTTTTCTTCGGGAAACAAGAAACAGGTTTTAAAATACGATTTGACCTCGGGTGTGTCAGTCAAAAGGTAATCCCATTTTTGAATGTTTTTAAATTTCAGGTTTTTGTTTTTGGGCTTCTTTTTTGCAATTTGTCTTTCGTTTGAGTCAAATATCAAATGCTTAAGAGGAGTCCCGTGCCACAGCTGTATCCAAATGCTTTCGCTGCGGTGATTCAAATTGTCCGGAATCCAAGATTCAAAAATAACAACTTTTGCTCTTGCGGCAAAACGGTACATTCTTGCGCTTAAAGGCTCGATTTTGTATTCAAAAGGAACATAGGGGCTGTCTGTGACAAAAAAGACCTTGGTTCCTAATGGAAGTTTATCTTTTAATTTTTCAAACAAGTAGCGGGAATTGCCTGTGTATCTGTAATCAAATCCCATAAAAAGAATGACATCGTCATACAGCGGCTTTTTTATCTCGGCTGTTTGGATGTAGGAATAGTTTATTACGGCCTCCGTTTTGGAAAGCTTTGCACGGATTTTTTTGAATTTGTTGTAGGGCTTCCTCAACTTGTTTTTCAGTTTTGAAACTTTTTTTACTGCTTTTGGTTTAAGCTTTGAAGTGAAAAAAAACAGCCTGCTTGAAAGTAAAATATTTCTTTTTTTGAAAAACATTGTGATTCAAAAGGAAAGACAGCATTCGCCCTTCCTTAAAATCCGTGATTTGGCCGACAGATGCCGCCTTGTCAACAAACGCAGTCAAAAATTGACTTCTCAGTTCATATGGGGTCCGCATGTTATAATAAAAAATGAATTTATTATAAAAATAGAGCAGCAAATCATATTTCACGCGATCGTTGATCTTGTTTTCAAACTGCTCAAGCACTTTTAAGCTGCTTTCGATTGCAAGAATAAAGCTTTTGCAGTGCCAGTCAGTGTCGTGCGCTGTCTGCGTTGAGGATGCGGGATTTATCGTCAGGCGGTAAAGCGGAGAATGAATCAGAGAAACGCTTTTTGCCGACAAAACCGCATTAACCCAAAATTCCATGTCTTCATAAATATAGCCTTCGCCGTATTTTATTGAGTTGTTTTTTAAAAAATCCGTTCGGTATACTTTATTTTGAGTAAATATGGCG
>CAVHKC010000171.1:0-1758 GCA_963636455.1 Ruthenibacterium lactatiformans | reverse complement strand
TACGCCAAGCAGCGAAAAGCATTCATCGCCCATAAGCTTTTTTTCGGCAAAATAACTATCCGCTCCGGAATAGCTTTTTGTTTTTCCGAGCGGTTTGTAAAAACACAAATCAAAAACCACAAAATCGCTTTTTTCCTGTTCCAATTTTGCAACTGCAAGGTCAAGAGCAATGTCTTCAAGATAGTCGTCGCTGTCGAAAAACAGCACATATTTGCCGGAAGCAATTTGAAGACCATGGTTTCTTTCATATCCCTGACCGTGATTTTCGTTTTGAATCAATCGTATTTTGGGCTCTTTAAGCATATAGCGCTTTATGATTTCGGCGCTGTTGTCGGTTGAGCCGTCATCAATGAAAATAAGCTCCCAGTTGGGGTAAGTTTGATTGATAATCGATTCGATTGCAACAGGAAGAAAGCCTTCTGTATTGTAGACAGGCGAAATAATCGAGACCAGAGGAAGGTCTTTTCCTTTGCTTTGCAATGTATCGTGAATAATCATTTGCCCAGCTCCTTTTTTATTTTTGTTGTTGATATTTCGGGCGTTCTTGGCAAATAAACAACTTCGCAGTAATCATTAAGAAAATCAAATTGCCCCGTCCAGTCATTTCCCATCACAAAAGTGTCAATATGATAAAGCTTGATGTCTGCGATTTTTTGGTCCCAACTTTCTTCGGGGATCACAAGATCCACATATCGTACAGCCTCAAGCAGCTGCTTGCGCTTTTCATACGAAAAATAACATTTTTTGTTTTTGCATTTTTTGTTGAATTCATCTGTTGACAAAGCAACAATAAGATAATCCCCGAGTTTTTTTGCACGGCGCAGCAGATTGATATGTCCGTAGTGGAGCAAATCAAAAGTACCGTAAGTAATTATTCTTTTCATTTTATCGCAACCTTTTCATAGTGTCCTTTTCTTTTCTCTTCGCATGGCAGTTTTTGGTAATCGCCATACATATTCTCAAGAAGCAGTTCCCAGCCGATCGGCGCCGGATAAAAATCATTTTCAAAAAACAGCAAGGTGCTTTTTTCAAACCATGCTGCATCATAGGTTTCAAATGGGTAGCCGTAACCGCCTCCGACAGTGCATAAGCGTTTTCCGCTGCACAATTTTGCACACAAACGAACAATATTTTCGCGTATGCCCCGTATGGACGAAAGCTTCAGCCTGCTGAGTATATGATACAAAAACCGTACATGCTTTTTTTTGGAGCTGTATTTGAATCCGACACAAACTTTCCCCATATAAACGGAGCAGAAAAGCCTTATAATTTTAAAAAAGGCACTTGCCGCAAGATTGTTTTTGGGGCAGGCATCCAGCGGAAACACATCTATGGAAATTCCTTTTCTTATGTCGATATTATCCAAATACGGTTCGGATACTTCGGTTCCAAACTTCCTGATTTTTGAAAAGAAGCACGGAAAATTTTCTTCCGTGAAGGAATCCTGCAAATAAAAATCTGAGGACAGCTGGGTTTTACATATAGCTTTAAATTTGTCATAATCTTTGCGGGGCATGCAGACATCAATGTCGTCATCCCATGGGATAAAGCCATTGTGTCGAACTGCTCCTAATAATGTCCCTGCCGTAATATAAAAACGCAAATGATTTGATTCGCACAAATGTTTAAACATCTGCAATATTTCAAGCTCGTTAAGCTGCAGCAGTCGTATTTCGGAACTGTCCAATTTAAACTCCTTATATTTGTCGCCTATTTATTGTTTTTTTAGCAGCATAGACTAGAGCCATTATATATATA